>CAUZBV010000209.1:0-6424 GCA_963578115.1 Myxococcales bacterium | reverse complement strand
GCAAGTTGCGCGGAGTGGCGGTCCCGGCGGCCAACACGTCAATAAGACCAGCACCAAAGCGCTGCTGCGTTGGGACGTCACCCATTCCCCCTCGCTCCCCGAGGGGGTGCGACGCCGTTTTCTGGAAACCTACGGAACCCGCGTCAATCAAGACGGCCACCTGTTATTGAGTAGCGACCAATACCGCAGTCAATCCAGAAACATCGACGACTGTTTGGAGCGACTTCGGACCATGCTCGTGGCCGTGCTCCAACCCCCAAGACGCCGACGGCCCACGCGACCCACTCGGGCATCCAAAGAGCGCCGTTTAACACATAAAAAACAACACGGGTCGAAAAAGAAGCTGCGTAAGAAACCCAAACTCGACGATTAGATTCGCCGCCTTCCACCCTCCAAGAATCTGTGAGAAACCGTTGGCTTCAAGACGTCGGATCGAGTATTCTGTTCGTGGTAGTTCACGATACAAGTTGGATGGGTTCGCTCGAAAGGAGAGTCCAATGGTACGCCGTGTAAAGGTTACTCGAGATGGGTTTACTCGATGCCCCGCTTGTTCTTCACACATTAAAGTCGCAGTCGTTTTATCAGAGACCGCATGCCCCTTCTGTGAGACGGCGCTAACCGCCTCGACAGGCCGTGCCCAGAACAGCCTCAGACAGGTGTTGTCTCGGTCCTTGGTCGTTGGGCGAAGCGGACTGATTGCCGCGTCCCTTTTGGGCCTAGCGGCGACCGGCGTCTCCTGCGAGTCAGGCAGTGGCTCCACCGATGTGATCGAAGACGTGGCCCCCGAGGATGCAGGACCACAACCCCCGTACGGCATACCCGCAGACATCGTGGAAGACACGGCCCCCGATTTGGGACCGCAACCGGAATACGGTGCGCCACCCCAGGATGCAGGACCGCAGCCTGCGTACGGCGTGCCCGCAGACGTCCAACAAGAAGACGCACCGGATCCAGAGCCTCAAGCGGAATATGGAGCGCCACCGGAGCCCAACGACCCCTAAAGGGAGAATCAGCCATGGTGCGCAAAGTCCGCATCTCACGAAATGGCTTGACGCGCTGCCCCTCGTGCAGCGCCCACATCAAAGTGGCCTTCGTGCTCGCGGAGACCGCCTGCCCCTTTTGCGAAGCCTCTCTCCAAAGCGCAGGGTCGTCCAAGGACGAAGGCATGCTGCACATGCTGTCCTCGTCGCTCATGGTGGGACGAAGCAGCCTGATCGCGGCCTCATTACTGGGCCTCAGCCTGGGGGCCGGCGTGGGCTGTTCGTCCGATTCGAACGGCAATGGAAACACCGACATTGTGCTCGATGTGGCCGACGCACCGGACATCCCATCGGCAGACGTCTACGGTTTGCCACCGGATGGATGGTCGGACACGTTGGAACCGGAAGTGTCACCGGATCCACAGCCGCAAGACTTGTACGGCGTACCGCCCGATCCCAACGATCCCTAAAGGAGAGTCCCCATGGTCCGAAAAATACGCGTATCTCGAAATGGATTGACCCAGTGTCCCGGTTGCGCGGCCCACATCAAGATAGCCACCATCCTGGCAGAGACCACTTGTCCTTTCTGCAACGCCAGCCTCAGCACCCTCAAGGACGAGACCAAAGGGTTTCTCCAGTCCATGAACGACTCGGTCATGACCGGCCGAAGTGCATTGATCGCCGCCTCTCTGATGGGGCTTACGGCATGTGGAAACACCTCCTCTTCAGCGGACGTATTGGACGTAGCGGAGAAGGACACGGTGGTGGAAGACATCCCCAATGTGCAGCCCTACGGCATTCCGCCCGATATCCTTTTTGAGGATACCAACGAACCCAGTGACATCGTCGAACCGGACAGCCCGGCCCAACCGCCCTATGGCATCCCACCGGACGACATTGTCGAACCGGAAGACACGTCCGAGCCCGAAGACACGTCCGAGCCGGACATCCCGCCCCAGCCGCCCTACGGCATCCCGCCGGATGACATTCAGGAACCTCCCGAGCCCGAGGACACCTCCGATGCCTCCAGCTCGGACGATGCGTCGGACGCGACCGCCAAGGACATTAAGAAGGCCGACGCCCCACTGCCCGTTCCGGCCTACGGGATACCGCCGTCACCCAAAGACGCTGAGTAGTCCGCTCGATGGCCACCGACAACGCGTCCATGGTCCCGTGCCCACACTGTGGATCCCACATCAAGGCAACCGACACCCAAGACCACGCCACTTGTCCCTTTTGTGGGGAGTCCCTAACAACGATCGCTATCAAAGAGCGGTCCGGACCCTTGCGCCGACTCTCTCGCATGGGCCCGAAGAAACGGGCAGGACTGATCGCAGCATCCTTGGTCGGAATTGGAGCAGCCACATGGATTGCGGTTGAATTCATCCGGCCAGCCTTCATGGATAGCGCGTCCCCCGATCGGATGGATGAAAACCGTACCGACGACCCCGGATTTGCGGTGTATGGCGGTCCTCCAGACCCGAGGAATGACGAGGAACCGACAGCCCCGCAGGCCGTTTCTCCAATCGATGCCGGCCCCATCGAATCGCCCGATGCCGACAACGACAAACCGGACGCACAGGCCAAAAGCGATGAGCAATAGGCTCCGTTCCCGTGGGTTTGTGCCGCATCCCAAATCCGTGTATACTTTTCCATAGGCTCACAACATCATTGGGGGGACTCTTATGGTGCGACGCATCAAAGTGACTCGGCATGGACTCACAAACTGTCCCAGTTGTTCTGCTCACATTAAACTTGCATCGGTGGTCACGGAGACCACATGCCCCTTTTGCAACACCGCTTTGTCGGTGGCTGCATCCGGCAATGCCAGCGGCTTGCTCCGCAGCCTGGCCTCGTCGGTCATGGCGGGACGCAGCAGTCTGATCGTCGCTTCGCTTCTCAGCTTGGGCGGCGTGGCCGCATGCGAGTCGAACTCGGGCAATAATGGCAACGGCGACGTCGTCATGGATGAAGGGCCGCCACCCAGCGACGTACCGGACCAGCCCCTCTATGGCGCCGTCCCAGATGATGTGGGACCACCCATGGACGCAGCAACAGACGACGCCGACGCCGAACCGCCCGCTCAAGCGCTCTACGGCGCACCGGCTGATCCCGGCAAGAAAGCCTAATTCAGGAGAGCGCCTTGGCCAATGAAATGTCCGAATCCCCCGGTGTAGGAGCCGCCACCGGTGCGTCCACAGCGAGTGCGGCGCCCTCGCCCTACGATGGGGATCCCAAGAACCTGGTTCGTTCGGCCACGACCATCGATCATGACAATCCCCATCCGCTCTATGTGGTGTGGGAAGTGACTCTCAAATGTGATCTGGCGTGCAAGCACTGCGGATCCCGAGCCGGCCCCAGTCGTCCCGATGAGCTCACCACAGACGAGTGTTTCAATCTCATTCACCAAATGGCCAAACTCGGGGTTCGAGAGGTGACCCTCATTGGGGGCGAGGCCTATTTGCGCGAGGACTGGCACCAGTTGGCCGCCGAGATCACCCAATGCGGCATGTCGGTCAGCATGACCACCGGTGCACGGAACCTGACGCCGGAGCGTTTGGAACAGGCGGTCGAAGCCGGCATGCGCGCCATCTCCATATCCATCGACGGACTGGAGGCCACCCACGATGCCCAAAGAGCTGTTCGAGGCTCCTGGTATTCGGCCGTCGAGGCATCCAAGCGGGTCGCGGCCAGCCCCATTCGCCTGACCACCAACACCCAGATCAATCGCTTGTCCATGCCGGAGCTGCCCGCCGTCGCGGATCTCTTGACTGAGATCGGATCCAAAGCGTGGCAAATCCAGCTAACGGTCGCCATGGGGCGAGCCGCAGACCGGCCGGATCTGCTTTTGCAGCCCCACCAGCTGCTGGAGCTCTTCCCGCTGCTGGTTTGGATCAAAGAAAACAAACTGGTCCCCAATGGCATTCAAATCTTCCCGGGCAACAACATCGGGTATTTTGGTCCCTACGAGGAGCTGCTCCGCTATGGAGGCGATCTGGGCGCCCATTGGAACAGTTGCTCCGCCGGAAAATGGACCCTCGGTATCGAGGCGAATGGCGCCATCAAAGGGTGCCCTTCCCTCCCGACCAAGAGCTACACCGGCGGCAATATTCGGGACATGACGCTCAACGACATCGTCTACAACACCCCGGAGTTGACACACATCAAGGAACGGACAAAGGACGATCTCTGGGGTTTTTGCAAAACCTGCTATTACGCCGACGTCTGCAAAGCGGGCTGCACCTGGACATCCACGTGCCTCTTGGGCCGAGAAGGCAACAATCCCTACTGCATCCATCGCGCCATCGAACACGAGAAACAAGGCAAACGCGAACGGGTGGTCAAAGTGGAGCAGGCACCGGGAGAGCCTTTCGACAACGGACGCTACGAGATCGTCTTGGAAGACATGCCGGAAGCCAGCGAGCAGCCCATAGTAGCCGATGTGGATCTGAACCGAATCATCCAGCTCAAGACCGTAGACAAAGGCCTCTGGACCAAGGACGACATGCGCGAACGCTTGGTCCGCAAATAACCCATAAAAAAGCCGAGCCCGCGATTGCGAGCCCGGCTTTGTGTAACGTCTCTCCGTGGACTATTGCGCTGCCTGGAAGTGGATCCCACAGCGATAGAAATCACTGGTCACATCCGTCGCCTGGGACGCCGCTGACACCCGGAGATGGAGCAGGGTGTCGCCCGCCGGCACCGCCACGTTCTGAATTAACAGGTCGTCCGTAGCGGTCTCGGTGGAGCTGCCACCCGGGATGGCGGCCTCCGCCTCGTTGAGCAACTCGGCTTTCAAACCACGAACGCCGGAGCCGGAACGCTGCCCACCGCAGGCCACGGAGATGGTGTCCTTCATGGCCATAGGCACGTCGAACATGTACACATCGACGTCGCCAACACCAAGATTTGCTTCGATGAAGTAACCGGTGCTGCCATTATCCTTAGGCGATGCAGTGAGGGCCTGGGCTCCCGCGGCGGTGTTGTTTGCCACGTCATCCTCCTCGAGTGGGTTGGAACCCCCCGACCGGTGGTTGATGACATAAAAATCATTCGCGCCGGCCAAGCCACCCGGATGCTGCAAGAAGAGCAAATGCGGAACGTCCAAGGGGAGCGGAACGTCCAGGCTGCCCCCGAGCGATGCGTCGATAAACGCGATGGTCGTGGCCGTGTCGTCAACAGTCGTGATGTACGCCGAACCAATGGGGCTGGTGGATCCGTTGGACTCCACGCCCGCGGGATGAATGGAGAAATACCCAACGCTCCGTCCCGAGCTGACCGTGGCGTCCGCTGGCAACTGGAACGCAAACACATCCAGATCCAAGTTGTCCGCGAATGTTCCATAGATCACCGAGAGTAAGTATTGACCGCTCTGATTCTTCACATACCCCACTGCTGTGGCATCCGCGGCGCTGTTGCCTGTCTCCGCATCTGCCGCGATGTTGTCTTGGGCGGGATCCAGCGAGCTCAAGAAGAGCGCGTAATCTGTGACGCTCTTGTCTTGGGGGGACGCACAAGAACCGTCGGGCAGTCCTTTGCTTGCCGCCCAGGTCCAGCACTCTGACACGGACACGTAGTACGTCCCATCGGCGGGAAGCACCGTGACAAGCGTACTGTCGTTTGTGCTCCGCGGGAAAGGATCGTCGTTGAGCGCAATTTGCTGCTCATTGCTGTCGTAGAGTGTGACCACCAGATCCACCGTGTTCTTATCGAAGGGCGGGTTCTGGGCTTCGGTGTCGATCAGGATCAACTGGCCTTTGGACCCTTCAAAGGTGAAGTAGTCCACATCACCGACAGGGGACAAGCTCTCCAACGTGGGCGACTGCGAGTTCATGGGCAGATCGACCGCGTCGGCGAACGAGTCGTTGCCGTCGCCTGGGGGCGGAAGCGGAACATCCGGTACAGGCTGCACCAGATCTGGTTCCGGCTGAGTCGTATCTTGTCCCGGGGGCGTTGTCGTGTCCGGCGTCCCCGTGTCTTGTGGAGTCACCGTATCAGCAGGAGGCTGATTGGTGTCTGGTGTAGGATCGCCATCGTCGGATCCACCGCCACAGGCAGCGACGAAGACCAAGAGGCCAATACTCAACAAAATGTTCAAAACTTTCCGTAATTTCATCTGCTCTTTCCTCCATCGGATCAGGCGGGCGGACGCTAGCCCGTGACCCAGGCCCTGTCAACGGTTTTTCATTCCCTTTCCTGGCCAGCCGCAAAGCAATCCAAAGCCCGACTTCATACCCTCAGTATTTTGAAAACCATACGAGCGATTCGGTGAGATCGGCCACGCCATTACAGCCCCTTTCTTTCAACGGGACTGAACGCATTCATGGTGTAGGACCTTGACAGAAGCGGTCCACCAGGAGGAGTATGGTCCTCCATCTGGGCCAATCCGGACGATTGGCTCCTTAACTCTTGCTGAAAAGGTCCAAGCGAATGGCAACGAAAAA
>CAUZBV010000208.1:0-6437 GCA_963578115.1 Myxococcales bacterium | reverse complement strand
TCAGACGTCGCCATCCATCGGCCTTCGCGTTGTTGGGTACTTTCAGACCATTGATAAACACGCTGGGTGTGCCCGAAATACCAACCGCTTGGCCGGCTGCATCGTCCAAGAGTACGGCTTCACGAAGTTTGGGATCCTTTAGGTCGGCGCGAAAGCGCTCACCATCCAACGCGAGCTCGTCGGCGTACCCTGTCAGGCGTTCATTGTCCCAGGATGCCCCCGTATGAAGGAAGAGATGATCATGGTAGCTCCAAAATCGGCCCTGACGATGGGCGGCCATGGAGGCGATGGCGGCGAGTTCACTGGAGGCGCGGGTGATTGGGTTGCGGCGAAACACCAGGAAATGTTTGAACGCGTACTGAACATCGTTGTCGTGTTCCGACATGATTCGCTTGATGAACGAGGCCTTTCCATGGGCTCGGCCCGGTACGCCAACGCCGCACCACGTGCAGTTGAAGTCGGCGGCTTCCACGATCAACACGGGGGCATCATCCGGTCCAATGGTGGGGACGGAATCGTTTATCCCCGTCTCTTCTGGGGATGTCGATGGGCCGGTTCCGTCGTTTGCCGGCGTGGCGCTCGAAGCCAATCCGAGGCAGAAGCAACCCACTCCCAGGATCAACGCCGCGGCCAAGTAGACCGACGATGAATTGGATTCGTGTCCTCCCATGTCTCTCCTCATTGCCCTGTCACTCGATGGTTGTGAACGGTTCAATACCATATTTTGATGGTGGATGGGGCCGTTCGGGCGGCTACTATACTGGTTCACTTCCACGACGTCGAGCGTTCGTCGCAAGGGGGCCCACGGAGCATGACAATTCGCGTTGCAGTCGCCGGCCGAGTACAATGTTTTCGTGCGTAGGCAAAACCTCGTTGTTGTGACCTTCTTATTGGTTCTTGCTCTCGGTTGTTCCGGCAACTCCGGGGCCAAGTGCGGCGGAACGGTCGTGGATGGTGTTTGCTATGAGGATGGGCAAGTCCCAGTCATTGGGCAGCCCTGTTTTGCGCACGTGGATTGCAAGAATGTTGCGGCCTGCGTTGAGGGCAAATGCAAGCAGGAATGTACGGAAGATTGGCAATGCCCGCAACCGGGGAGTTGTCAGGATTTTCAGTGTGTCACCTCGACCACAACCGATGTGCTCACGCCGCCGCCCTCCGACACACCCCCATCGCCTCCGCCCACGGACGCAGGATCGGGAAAGGCGTGCCTATCGAATTTTGACTGCGCGGGTGAAGGGGCTTGCATTGATGGGACGTGCCAGAAGGAGTGCGATTCGGATGGGGATTGCCCGTCAAACGCCACGTGCCTTCAGTTCCAATGTGTTCCCGGCGATGTGCCGGATGCTGGGCCCAGCGACACGGGCAAGCCAGCGGACACGGGCAAGCCAGCGGACACCACGACTCCCAAAGACACAGGCGACCCGCTGCCCCCCGGATGCGATGGGAAGAAAGGACCTTATGGCAGCACCTGTGCCTGCAAAGAGGACTGCGCCACCAACCTCTGTCTAGGCGATCAGGCGGTTGGCAAGGGGTTCTGCACAAAAGAGTGTTTTACGTCGAACAACTGTGATGGCACCGACTGGTGTCTCGACGTGGGCGGGGGCACCAAGGCCTGTGTGAAAAACGATGCGGGCGCACCCTGTGCCAGTGGTTGTTTGTCCACTCAACTCACCAACCAGAAAGGGTTGTGTGTTTGCACCGTTCCGTGCACATCTGCTGCCGAGTGTCCAGGAGCCATGGCCTGTTCCGTAGCACCGGGTGTCGCGAACAAAGTGTGTGTGCCCATAGGGGCTCTGTGTGCCATCGACCCACTGATATGCTTTGGCAAGTGTTTTCCCGACCTCAGCAACACGTACCTTTGCACCGCGTTCTGCGAGGCGGTCAACGATTGCCCCGCCGGTTGGACCTGCTACCAAGAAATGCTGAATGGGCAACTCGAACAGAATTGTCTCCCCAATTGAACTGTTTCAAGGTCTCTGGTTTCCAGAAAGAGCATTTGTCTGACCCTCTGTTGGATCCATGCTTGCCAAAACCGAGATACTCGTCGTACAAAGCGAGCCATGTTTGGGAAGGTCCTCATCGCCAACCGTGGAGAGATCGCTTGTCGTGTGATTCGCGCCTTGCGTGAGTTGGATGTTCGCAGTGTTGCGGTGTACTCGGACGCGGACAGCACCGCAAAACACGTCCGCATGGCCGACGAAGCCATTCGGATCGGAGAGGCTGCGTCCAGCGAATCGTACCTTCGTGTCGATCGAATCATCGATGCGGCGCGAACCACCCAGGCCGAGGCGATTCATCCCGGCTATGGGTTTTTGTCCGAGAGCGAAGACTTACGGGTCGCCTGTGATGAAGCGGGCATCGTCTTTATTGGCCCCTCGGTGGAGGCGCTCCGGGCCATGGGCAGCAAAATCCAAGCCCGTGAGGCCATGACCGCCGCTGGGGTACCGGTTGTACCGGGCACGGTCGAGCCCATCTCTTCGGTGGAGGATCTCGTACAGACGGCGAAGAGTGTGGGTTACCCAGTGCTTCTCAAGGCGTCCGCTGGTGGAGGCGGGAAGGGGATGCGCCTGGTGCTCGATCCCGACGATGTGGTCGCCGCCTACGAGGCGTGCACACGAGAAGCCGAGTCGGCGTTCGGTGATGGTGCGATCTACGTAGAGCGGGCCATTGAGAACCCTCGCCACATTGAGATTCAAGTTCTTGCGGACGGGCATGGCAATGTTGTTCACCTCTTTGAACGCGAATGTTCGGTCCAACGGCGTCATCAAAAGGTCGTGGAAGAAGCACCCGCAGCCAACCTGTCTGCAAAGACCCGAGACGAAATGGGCCAGGTCGCCGTCACCGCAGCGAAAGCCATCGGTTATGAGGGTGCGGGCACCGTTGAGTTTCTCGTGGATGACCAGGAGAATTTCTATTTCTTGGAGATGAATACGCGTCTGCAAGTGGAGCATCCGGTGACCGAACTGGTTACGGGCGTTGATTTGGTCCGTGCTCAACTGCGGGTTGCGGACGGTCAAACGCTTCCTTTTGGCCAAGACGATTTGTCCACTCGGGGCCACGCCATCGAGTGCCGTCTTTACGCGGAAGATCCCAGTCAGGGCTTCTTGCCTTCGCCGGGCACGCTCTTGCGATACCGTCCGCCAGCCGGACCGGGTATTCGGGTGGACGATGGCGTGAGTGAAGGGGACGAAGTGTCCGCACACTACGATCCCATGGTCGCGAAAATTATTGTGTTTGGGGACGATCGACAGCACGCGATTGAACGCATGCGCGCCGCATTAATGGAGCTTCGAGTGGGCGGTATTCGAACGAATGTGGACTTGCTGCGCACGATTCTCGATGCGCCAGCGTTTGTATCGGGGACGTACACGACAGGGTTGATTGGGACCTTGGACGCGTTGGGTCCGCCGCCTTTGGCCGAGGGCGATCGCCGCCGCTTGGCGGCCATTGCCGCGATTCTTCATCAGCGAAAACACGGGCAGCGGATCGCAGCCGGCGGGCGTCCCAATGGAAGCCCTTGGTTGGTGGCTGGACGGGAGAGTGCGCTACATCGTGACCCAGGAGG
The DNA here is from genome assembly GCA_963578115.1 of Myxococcales bacterium. GTDB lineage: Bacteria > Myxococcota_A > UBA9042 > CAUZBV01. The sequence continues at coordinate 2,872 of CAUZBV010000208.1, read as the reverse complement.
CAAACGATGGGCATGATCGTCCACATGAACGATGGCGGTGAGGACATGGTTTGCGAGGTCCTTCGGGATGGCGTCGGCCAAGCGCTTGTCCGTGTGGACGATGAGCTTGTCACCCTCACGCTGCGGGAGGCTACCGAGCAGGTCTTGATTGTGGAAGACGACGATGGCCAGCGTGTGATCCATTGGATGACACGCAGCGATGGCTACGAGCTTCTCGACGGCGTTGCTGGCGTGATTGCTGAGGTGCGGGACGAACGAGACACTTGGTTGGGGGTTGGCGACGTCGGCATTGGTGCGGGTACGATAAAATCGCAAATGCCCGGCAAAGTCGTCTCGATCAAGGTCGAAGTGGGGCAGTCCGTCCAGCAGGGGGACATCCTCCTGAGCATTGAGGCCATGAAGATGGAGAACGAAGTCGTCAGCCCCGGTGATGGGGTGGTTCGCTCGGTCAACGTAGTGCCTGGCTCGAGCGTCGAAGCGGGCCAAGTGCTGGTGGTTCTCGGCGAGGTGGGTGATGAGTAAAGACGGCGGACTCAACGAGGAAAAAAAACGTTGGGAAGAGAGCACATTAGCGGCGACTCGGCAGCGCTCTCCGCTGCGTAGCGACTCCTTTGAACTCAGCGATGGGACGCCTGTGCCCGACCTGTTTACACCGGGCCCCGGCGAGGCCTCGGATGACTACATGGATCGGATCGGTTTTCCGGGAGAACCTCCCTTTACTCGCGGTGTTCAGCCCACCATGTACCGAGGGCGTCTTTGGACGATGCGTCAGTACGCGGGATTTGGAACCGCCGCGGAATCCAATGCACGGTATCGTTTTCTTTTAGAACAGGGCCAAACGGGCCTGAGTGTGGCGTTCGATCTTCCTACGCAAATGGGCTACGACAGCGATCATTCCATGGCAGCGGGGGAAGTGGGCCGCTCGGGGGTCGCCATCGACAGCATCGCGGACATGCGCGAACTCTTCCAGGGGATCCCCTTGGGCGATGTGACGACGTCGATGACCATCAACTCGACAGCCGCGATTCTTCTCTGCCTGTATGTGGCGGTGGCTGAGGAGCAGGGTGTGGATCCGAACCAGCTGGGGGGAACGGTTCAAAACGATGTGCTCAAAGAGTACATCGCGCGTGGCACGTACATTTACCCGCCCAAGGATAGTCTTCGAATCGTGACGGACCTCTTTGCTTTCTGCAAAGAGCGACTGCCACGATGGAACACCATCAGCATCAGCGGATATCACATCCGCGAGGCCGGTTCGAACGCGGTCCAAGAGGTGGCATTCACGTTGGCCAATGGCATCGCCTACGTGCAAGCTGCCATCGACGTGGGCCTCGAGGTGGACCAGTTCGCGCGCCGGTTGGCGTTTTTCTTCAATGTGCACAACGGCTTCTTGGAAGAAACGTCCAAGTTCCGCGCAGCGCGTCGACTGTGGGCTTCCATCATGCGCGATCGTTTCGGAGCCAAGGAGGCACGGTCCATGGCGCTGCGCTTCCACACCCAGACCGGTGGCTCCACATTGACGGCCCAACAAGTGGACTGCAACGTGGTCCGTGTGGCGATTCAGGCGTTGTCGGCGGTGCTGGGTGGCACCCAGAGTCTGCACACCAATTCGCTGGACGAGGCGCTGGCCCTGCCCACCGAAAAATCAGTCGAGTTGGCCCTTCGGACACAACAGATCATCGCGCATGAGAGCGGGGTCTCCGAGTTTGTGGATCCATTGGCGGGCAGTTACGCAATCGAGCAGCTCACCGACCATATCGAACAAGAGGCACGCGATCTCATCGAAAAGATTGACGATCTGGGCGGTATGGTCCGCGCCATCGAGGTGGGGTTTGTGCAGCGTGAGATACAGGATTCGGCCTATCGCTGGCAGCGTGAAGTGGAGCAGGGCGAGCGTGTGATCGTGGGCGTGAATCAGTTTCAGTCCGATGACGATCCCCAGCCCGACATCGCCCGGATCTCTGATGACGTTGAGCAGACCCAAAAACGGCGGCTGGAAGCGCTGCGAAACCAACGCGATTCGGAAGCCGTGGACGGCGCCATGCGGGCCATTGCAGAAGCCGCTCGTGGGACGGACAACCTGTTGCCCCACATTCTTCATGCCGTCAAGCTGGGCGGCACCCTCGGCGAGATCAGCGACACCATGCGCCAAGAGTTTGGCACCTACCGAGAGACCATCGTTTTTTGAGCGCGTGGCGGTTTTGTCTTCAGACCATGATGGCCGTTGGGGGCGTCTAGGGTTTCGGAGTGTGACTCGCCACTTGTTCTGACAAGGGTTCGGGTAGCAACGCCAACAATGCGTCCACCCCTATTGGGACGGTAAGACCAATTCGAACACCGATCTGATCGTTACGAATCACGGTGCGCCAGGACGCGATGGCGCTCGGGCCCAATTTGGCCAAGATGTGTTTCTGGGGTTGAGTTGGCTGGCTGGTCTTGCCCATGGCCTTCTTGCGTTCTTCGAGCTGGGTGACCACGGCGTTGATCCGGGTGCGGAGTGAGGCCTTTTGTCTCTTCATGGACGGGTTGGAATCCATCGAAGCGAGCATCTTCGCTTGCACGTGGGCCAGGTCGGACAAGACACCCAGGTTGGCTCCGTCGGTGTGTGCTCGCACCTGGTCTCGAGCGACCGTTTCCTGCTGACGGGCCTGTTCGGCACGCCAGAGATCCACTTGATTCTGGAGTGCTGTGACATCGTCTTTGGAGCGAAGTTGCACACCCACCTCGACCCAGGGGGCGTCGCCTCGAAGATCAATGGCTGCGAAGGTGCTCTCTACTTCGGTTGTCAGTGAGGAATTTTCCATGGAAGGCAACACGGCCAGTTGTGCGTCCGAAGGCGTTCGAATCCACAGCCAGGACGGGGCCCTCAGGT
>CAUZBV010000207.1:0-6461 GCA_963578115.1 Myxococcales bacterium | reverse complement strand
GCTTTCTTCCGTCCACGTCTCGTCGGCATAGTCAGGGGCCTCCGGCAGTTCGGGATCGCCGAGGCTTTGCGGGTTGTACGTCTTGTTGAACCCCACCATGTGTGCCAGGTATTTTTTCCAGAACTTCAGGCGGCCATTTTGATGAATAACAGGCGACGTCAAAATTTCTGAGTAGGGCCGCGCGTTTGTGGTCACTTCATCAATGAAGCGGCCAAATTGTTCGCGCAGATCGACCCACAGTTGGTTCTGTACACCGGGGCCATAGCAGTGTCTCAGGTTGGGCCCACAGCCACAAAGAGCATCCTTGAATGCACGCGTGGAGTCGCATTGGACCAAGGGGCTGCTTCCGGTCTCTGCCTCTTGTGCGTCGAACGCACAGACGTATATTTCTGTGTCGGGCGCCCAATAGGGATTGACGGTGGTGATCCCTTCTTGGAACGCGGTTTCGGTTTGTCCATTGCCGATGTCCACCAAGATCTCTTGGGGAATGGGCGCGCCGGTGATCGGGTCGTAGTCATCCTGCAACCAGGGCCCACAGGTGGTGTTTCCGTTCTTGCGATACGTCGCTTTTCGCACGGCGGAGTTCACAAAATACACGTTGACGCTGCACTCCGGTCCACCATCGCAGACCTTTTGCGTCTTGGCGGTCAGGCGAGTCTGATTGTCGTGCAGCTGCGCGCCGGCGGGATTGGGCCAAAGCAGCGCTTCATGAAAGCGGCGCATGGCCATGACGTAATCGTTGGACGTCAAATAGGTGTCGAGTATGTCGTCGGTGATGCTCCCGCTGGTGATGACATCCAGGTATTCTTGGTATGTCGGCACACGGTTCAGCAAGTCCAGCGCAGTGCGTCGAAGTAGTTTGGTCGGACTGAGCTCTTGTGAGAGGGTGCAACCCGCTTCATCTGGGGTCTCCGGTTCGGCGTGAGCGGCGAGCGGTATCAGGCACACCGTCAGGCAAACAAGCAATGTCTTCATACGGGTTCTCCTCATGGGTTCATTCCGCTGGCAAACCACGACAGGATCGTTTCGTAGTCTGCGATCTCCAGTTCATATCCCTGGGGCATTTGTTTGGTCGCTACACGTTCCAAAATGGTGTCGGCCATGGCCAAAACCACACCGTAGTTGGTGAAGTCGTGCTTGGGGCCCACCGAGCCTTCTGCATGGCAGCCGTTGCATTCGGTGGCGATGATGTCGGAGACGGTGGGGGCGAACGTGACGGTGTCTCCCACGCTCAAACGGGCCGCACTCTCGGCGTTCGACACCCACACATCGCCAAAGCCATCTACGGAGAGCAGGTTGGACTCCGTGGTGATCGGAGCGAGGGCCGAGGGACCGTCGGGACCCAGCGAGACAATGCCGTCTGCGGTCAACGCCGTTGCGGTACCGACGTTGTTCAGAGTGACATGGAGAACGCCTTTTGCGGTGTCGGTATCGGACAATGTATAGCGCGTATACCCACCGCCACTGTGCCGCACGACCAGACCTTGGTCCGAAGCCATGTAGGCGGTCTGTCCGTCGGTGACGATCGTCGTGATCACGCCCAGGCCCTCGGGCGCCGTCGTGAACGTCCAATCGTCGGGTGACAAGTCATAGAGCGTGTCGCCGTATGCGACCAATACGCTGTCCTCCAGAGCACCCAGTGCGCTTGGAACACCCGTTTGATCCGGGAACGAGACCGCGTCAAAGGACGTGTTGGTGATTCGGAAAAGGCCGTCGCTGGCGTCGACCCAGACGGTCTCGTCGTCGTTGCTGCCAGAGCAGCTGAGCGCCCGGACGGTTTGACCCGTGAGCAGCTCACTTAGGGGCGAGGCAAGCAACGCCCACTCGAACGTATGAAAGAGTCCGTTGTCCGCCGCAATGAGGATGCCCTCGGATCGGGGGGTCATGGCTTGTACGGCCCCCGTTTCCATGGGGTTGCCGAGCGTCGCGAACACCGGAAACTCCTCGAAGCCCAGTGCGCCTTGAATAAACACGCCGGTGTTGGTTCCCACGAGGATGTCCCCATCGTAGACCGCCATAGCCGTGATGCTCTCTGGAAAGGCATAGTCGGTCTGAAAGGGGGGATCGCCAAAGGAGATGCCGCCCGATACGATCGCAAGCGTCCCGGGCGGGGGCGTGTCGGTGGTCGACGTGGAGCAGGCCAATCCCAGAGCGAGAAGTGGAACGATCAGTCGCACCAGACAAGGTTGTGGTGCCAAAATGAGTGGTTTCAATGATTGTCTCCCCAAATCAAACAAAGACTGTCCTCACATCCAGTAGGAGCAAGGGGTGTGCCAATTCGGGCGTTCGCCTCACAGGTATCGATTGGCGACTTTGAACACGACCGTAATTAGTAGGGTTACCTGACATTTGTATGGGGTGGGCTGTCAAGTCGTGTTGACATGGGGAAAGGATGAAAACGAGGGTTAATCTTCCTCTTGTTCTTCCTCTTCTTCCTCTTCTTCCTCGCCGCTTACGTCTTCGTCGTCGAGCTCGCCTTCGAATGTGTCGCCGCTGTCGTCCGGGGGAAGATCGACGATCGCTTCGATTTGTTCTTCCAACTCGTCTTCGGGCTCGACGGAAGGCGTCACCGTATCTTCCGACGTCAAACTGCCCAACACATCATCCTCGTCGTCATCCTCTTCGACGTAGGAGCTGGACGAATTAATCGTGCGATCCAGCTCATCCAGAAGATCATCGAGATCTTCTTCGAGCTCTTCCGCGACGGCCTCGATGGTCAGGGCACCGAGTTCTTCCGAATCGAGCGCCCAGGTGTGAACCCGACGCTTACATTCCGGATATTCACGCAGTAATTTTGCAATGGTCCATGATGCGTTCATGGAAACCCTCTTTCACTCGTTTTTCATTTGACTGTGAGAATGCTCAGCTTCAATCCACGAATGCTCTTGATACCTATAATTTCGATGTTTGTGCAAGAACATGAGATCAACGGTCCGATACCATCCGATTTTTCTTCTGCCAAGGGCAAAAGGACGATTTTTTTCTATCCGGGTTTTTTTGTGGGCTTCAATCGGTCAATTTACTCGTTCCATCTGTCCAAAAATGCGTTGTGGTCGCAACGGTCCGGCTTTGCTATAAGCAATCCCATTCGAGGAGGAATTCATGACCACTGAACGCGCTCAATGGGGTTCCCGCATGGGGTTTGTGCTGGCTGCAGCCGGCTCGGCAGTGGGTTTGGGTAACATCTGGAAGTTTCCCTACATCACAGGCGAAAACGGCGGGGGCTTGTTTGTCGCCATCTATTTGGCCTGCATCTTGTTGGTGGGGCTGCCCATCATGATGGCGGAGATCATGATCGGTCGCTCGGCTCAGAAACAACCCGTGGGCGCGTTTGAGGCGGTGTCCGGCAAGAAGACCGGCTGGACGATTGTCGGTTGGTTGGGGGTGGCTGCCGGCTTCATCATCTTGTCGTATTACATTGTGGTGGCCGGCTGGGCCATGGACTACACCTTGAAATCCGTGTCGAATTTTGCGGCCCCCATTCGTGCGGAAGCCCAAATCGAGGCCACGAAATACCGGGCCAGCACCTCGCTGGACATCATGCGTTCCACGCTCGCTGAGAAGCGAGCCGCCCAAGAATCCAAAGACGCCATTGGTGAGCTTCGGATGAAAACCTCGAAAGCGGCGTGGACCGATTACAAACGATTCCAGGCCGGGAAGGCGGCGGCGCCACTCGTCGCCTCCGAGGACCTGCGTGCCAATCTGTTGGCCGATTCGACCTTCCGCGCCCACGTGGAAGCGGCAGAGGCCATCTCCAAAGAGATCGAAGAGGTCAACAAAGCAGCGGCCGACGAAGCGGCGGTCCATTACAAAGCCGTCTCGGACACGGACGTACGAAACGAAGCGGAGACGGAACATCGACGCGACCACATCCTCAAGCGATTCACAACGACCTTTTTGACCCTGGCCAAAGACGGGTGGACGAGCACGTTTTGGGCGCTTCTCTTCATGATCATCACCATCCTGATTGTGGCCGGCGGGGTCGCCAAAGGCATTGAGCGGGCTTGTCGCATCCTCATGCCGACTTTGCTCGTCCTGATCGGCGTGATGGTGATCTATGGCATGTTCCAGCGCGGATTCGGAGAAGCGCTGTCCTTTGTGTTTGAACCGGATCCCACACGGCTCAAGGCCAGCGGGGTCCTGGAAGCGTTGGGCCACGCGTTCTTTACCCTCTCGCTCGGTATGGGCGCCATGATCACTTACGGTTCGTATCAACGCAGCAAGAAGCAGCTGGGCAGCACGGCCTTGTTGATCACCGGGTTCGACACCATGGTGGCGTTGCTGGCTTGTCTGATGATCTTCCCCATCACGTTCTCCTATGGCCAAGCGCCGGCGGCCGGTCCGGGTTTGGTGTTCATGAGCATGCCCATGGCCTTCGCCGAGATCGGCGCAGGAGGCATGCTGCTGGCCATTGTGTTCTTTGGGCTCTTGGTATTCGCGGCCTTGACCTCAGCCATCTCGCTCTTGGAGGTGGTGGCGTCCTACTTCATTGACATGCGCGGTTGGTCTCGTCCCAAGGCCGCGTGGCGGGTGGGCACAGTGATCTTCCTCTTTGCGGTTCCTTCGGCGTTCGCCATGGATCCGGACTTCAAGCTGGAGTCCTGGGAGACCACCTTCGGCATGAACTTCTTCGACACCATGGACTACCTGGCGTCCAACTGGATGCTGCCTCTGGGCGGTCTCTTCATCGCGCTCTACGCCGGTTGGGTCATGCCCAAGAAGCTCCGCAACGCCGAGTTGGAGGGACTCGCTCCGTTACTGATCAGCGGCTGGTTGCTCTTGATTCGCTACGTGGCGCCGGTCCTCGTCGTCATCGTGCTTTTGCAGAAGGTCGGGATCCTCGACGTGGACGCGCTCTTTTAGCCCACTCTCATTTCCGAAAAAACACATGTCGTGAAAGCGTTCGTGGGCGCCATCGCCCGGAATCGTCTTGTCCAGGCAGGCAGCCTGCACTGCGACGACTCCGGCCCATGCCACTCCACGCTCGCATCCCCGTCAAAGCACTTTTTCGGAATGAGAGTGGGCCGCCCACTCTCATTTCCGATAGAAACGGAACAATGACTTATTCGTTGGTGTCGAAGAGTTCGGCCACGATGGCGCGCGCGGCGTCCGCGTGTTCGGCGGGCACCTCCACCCAGGTTCCCAGGACAAAGGCCAGGGCTGGATCCAGTCCGCCACAATCATCGGACTGGACTCGTACCGGGATGTCGTTGTCTGCGAGCAGATCCACCAGGGGCTGAGCCAAGGTGCGGTTGGGAACCCGTTCGATGGCGATCCAATTACTCATGCTTCCGACTTAGCGATCAATGCGCTTGAACTCGCCCGCCTTGAACTGGCGGCGATAGGTGTTGAGCGAACCGATGGCCAGGTAGCCCAAGCCGATGACAATGGGCAGGTTGGCCCACAGCATGGCGCCGGTTCCCACGTCCATCAGTATGATCATGTCTTCGGTGCTCTGGATGCCCACGGCCGCATAGACCACGGCGGCCAGGAAGAGGAGCTTGTAGATCAGCACGCTGGGTTTGTTGCCGCCGAACATGTAGACCACGCCTTGTTCGCCGTAATAGCTCCACGAGATCATGGTGGACAGGGCAAAGAGCCAAGCGGCCAGGGTGACCAGCCACTTGCCCAGACCGGGGAAGGCCCGGTCGAAGGCGTGGCCCGTTAAATTGGCGCCGCCGTAGTTGCGGTGGACCTGTTTGTCCGACAGAGCCAGGGCCGTGGGTACCGCCGTCCACTTGTCGGTGGTGAGATCCAGTTCGTCCCATTCGATCACCAATGGAGCCGCATCCGGATCGGACGCCGCCGGATTGGCGACGATTTTGCCGGTGATGGACACGCGGTCGCGACCGCTCTTGATGTGGGTCGCGCCTTCCACTGTGGCCACCAGATAGAACTTGTTGCCTTCTTTCCAGGCCTCGCCCTCCGGCGTGGGCAAGCTGCTCACGGTGTTCGCTGCTGTCACCGATTGGGCATCCAGGTCAAAGGCCACGTCGCCCGAGAACTCACCGATTCCAGCGCGATTCCAGGTGCCCGTGGACAAGATGACCATGGCGGTGACGGTGCAAATGCAGATGGTGTCGATGAAGGGTCCCAGGCCGCCCACGATGCCTTCCCGCGCCGGTTCGGCGGTCTTGGCCGCGGCGTGGGCGATGGGGGCCGAACCTTGACCCGCCTCGTTGGAGAAGAGCGCACGTTTCATGCCTTCCATGAAAGCGAAGCCCATGGAGCCACCCACAAAGGCGCCGCCCGCTTCGGTGGGGCTGAACGCGCTGGCGAACACCAACTTGAACATGGCGGGGAGCTCGCCGATGTTCATGCCCAACACGGCAAAAGCCGCGATGAGATACATCACGCACATGAAGGGCACGAGCTTTCCGGCCACGTTCCCGATCCGTTTGATGCCGCCGATGATGACCAAGCCAACCAGCGCCGCCATGACGAGGCCGGTGACCATGCGC
>CAUZBV010000206.1:0-6465 GCA_963578115.1 Myxococcales bacterium | reverse complement strand
CTTCCCGTACGCCTCGCTACCGAGCAGTGTCTCACCGTAGATCACAGTGAAATTGGTGCCAAAGAGACTCGACTCGCTGGCTGGGCCGACGTGTTCGTCATCCGCACCCACGGCATGGACCGTGACGGCTTCATCTCCGACGGCCACTGGGTCGCCCGCAGGAAAGTCCAAATGGTTGCTGGTTGTGGCTGCACACGACGTCGAGTTGACACACACTAGATAGTGGTCCACTGGACTGTCGGACGCCGTGTCATCCTGGCTTCGATCGAAGACCAAACGAACGTGCGATCCAAAATCGACCCAGTGCAGGTTGGAGGGCGGTGCGAGGTTCTCGGCACTGGTCAAGCCCGAGGCGTCTTCTCCCGGGTAGGCGCCGCCACAGCCGGTCACGCTCAAGAGAACGAACACCTGCGCGCACAGGTATCCAAAGAAAACGAGGTATGTGGGTAGTCTATTCATGGGGTGTGTCCTCCAAATGGCTTCTCTCCGTGTTGAGGGCACAGAGAACATCACGCTCTCTGTCGTGGACACAGAGAACATCAAGAGCCGTGCCAACATGTAAGGCATTGAAATCATGTCGTTCTACCTTATGGGATGGGCTGAAAAGTGGGTCACGAGTGTGTCGCGGCAGTGGTCCCTGACACGCTGGGACAGTCGGACAGTGCCGCCTGGAATTCGGCTCGTTGGGAAGGGTTAACGTGGGATTTGCATTGTTACGACCATCGACACAAGTCAACGAGAGGAGCCGATGGGTCGCGACAGACAAGATAACGACACTCGCGGTACCAAACCCACCGGGAAGAACACCGCGCCGATGACCGGAATCCCTATCCCTACACGTTTCTTCAGTTGGATCGCGTGGAATCGGATGGCGGCGAAATAACCGGAGGCTTGGCGGGCTCGGGAGCCGTGGACTTTTGAATGGGCGGTGGCGGTGGCGTTTCGTTCACCCGTTGGATGACCCATCGGAATCCAAATCCCAGAAAAATGATCAGCACCACGATGACGATGATGCGCTGAATGGTGAGTTGTTTCATGCGATACTCCGGGAACACCTTGATGGTTGGAGAGGTTAAACGCATTGGGTGCCCCTTGCCAAGGGCAATGTCCAAACGTCCTCGGTTGGTCGAAGGAGAATGGTTCATGAAACAGGTGTTATTTGGTTTGACGGTCCTGGCTTTGATGGCCACGCTGGGTTGTTCGGCGTGTGAGCAATCTCGACAGAAAGAGGCTGCGCCCACGCTGGAGGCGCCGGCTGCGGAGCCGGACAAAGCGTGTTTCGCCCAGTGTATGGAGCGCAATCAGATGCGGGCGACCGCCATCGAGATGATCGAAGCCGACTGTCGAAAATCGTGTGTGGAAACACCCTAGCGGGGACCCTATTCGTCGCGATGAATGGAATCGCCCACCGCGATGGATCCCTCGCTGAGCACTTGAGCTCGCAACCCGCCTCGGTGGATCAAGGCTTTGCGAACCCCCGGGGCTGTGAGCTTCTCGAGGTGGCCACAGGGTTCGCACAACTCGATCCCTTTGAACCGAACAGCGCCCACGTGAAACTCCACGCCGACCCAATGGTTCAACGCCACGCCGCGGGTCAACAAATTGCGTCGGGTCTGATGGGGACCCAACTCAATATTGCAATCACGGGCCAGCGCGTCCAACACCTCTGCTTCGATGAGCGTGATCTCTCGGCTGGGATCCGCTTTCTTGGAGAAGGTTCCGAGCATTTCGAAATAGCGATCCCCCTCGATGCCGCGACCCGGGACAACCCGCACTTCTTCCCTGGATTCCATGGGCTGGGCTTCCTTGGGCGTGATGAAAATGGCTTCGAGTGTTCCCACGACGCCGAGTAGACCAGAATCGATCGGTGGAACCAAGGCCAACGTATGAAAAGTTTTTCGAGGGGACGATTTCTACCCAACGGCCTGTCCGGATGACGGCAACTCTATGCTGAGCGCTTGCCCCGGCGAGTCTCCCGGGGTAAAAGAGAGGCATGCCCTTAACCGGATCGTTTCCTGACCAAACGGACCAGCTTCAACATCTCGTGAAGATCGGCATCGCGTTGTCGTCAGAGCGTGATCTGGAGAGTTTGTTGGAACGGATTCTTTTGGAAGCCCGCATTATGACCAACTCCGAGGCGGGTACACTCTACACGGTGGAAAGCAACGAGCTTCATTTTCGAGTCTTGCAAAACGATGTGCTGGACAAAGAGGATGCACCATCCGCACCCTTCGGACGCACCTTGCCCCTGGAGCCCAACAGCCTCGCTGGATACACCGCTGTGAACGGGCAGCCCCTACACCTTCCGGACGTTTACGCCATCCCAGCGGACGCCCAGTTCCGCTTTGATGACAGTTTTGATCGGGCCTCGGGCTACAAGACGCACAGCACGCTCTTGGTGCCCATGACCGACCGTGGGGGACATGTTGTGGGCGTGCTGCAGCTGATCAACCCCTTGGACGAGACGGGTCAGCCCTCGGGATACACATCGCCCATGCGAGATTTGGTCATGGCCTTGGCTTCTCAGGCGGCCGTGGCGCTGACCAACGCGCACTTGACCTCCCAGCTGGAGGAGGCCCACCTGGAGACCATTTTCCGACTCGGTGTGGCGGCCGAATATCGAGACAAAGAGACGGGCTATCACCTGCAGCGAATGAGTCGGTATTCCCAAGAGTTGGCGCTCGAGATGGGCATGAGCGTGGACGAGGCGCGGGATGTGTTGCTCGCCAGTCCACTGCACGATGTGGGCAAGATCGGTATCCCGGATGCCATTTTGTGCAAACCGGCCAAACTCACCGCCGAAGAATGGGTCATCATGAAGCAACACACCACCATGGGGGCGGAGATCCTCTCGGGATCCGATGTGGAGATCCTAAAGATGGCTCAAGTGGTCGCGCTGACGCACCACGAGAAATGGGACGGCTCGGGCTATCCCAATGGATTGTCCGGGAAGGAGATCCCGCTCATAGGTCGTGTTGTGGCCATGGCCGATGTCTTTGATGCCCTCTTGTCCAAGCGAGTGTACAAAGACGAATTTTCCCTCGAGGATGCGCTCAAGATCATCGAGGAGGGTACGGGTTCTCATTTCGATCCGGATGTGGCCGCTGCGTTGCACCGGGCGATGCCACGATTGCTCGAAATTCGCGCCAAATGGGCTGATCCCAAGCCCGAGTGACGAAGAATTCCGCCGGAGTTTGGTCCAACGCGGGCTTGTTCGTCGGCGCTGTCCTCTTCGCCATTTTTCTGTGCGAGGTGGTGGTCCGTTTGTTGGGATTGGCACCCCAAATTCAGCGTCTGCGGGTGGATCAGCAAGACAGCGTGTATGAGCGTTCCGACAATCCGCGCCTCGGGTACGTCCTCAAACGAAATTATCGGAGTGATTCACCCGGGTTCCACAGCAACTATGCGTACACGAACGCGGACGGTTTGCGGGATGTGGAGCGAACCCATGACAAGCCCGCGGGTGTCCATCGTATCGTCGTGTTGGGCGACTCGGTGGTCTTGGGTCATGGGTTGCCCAGTGTGCACGACACCATCTCCCGTCAACTGGAAACACTGCTGGCCTCCCACTCGGCGGAGGCGCTGAATCTTGGCGTGGGAGGATACTGCACCCGGGCGGAGGTCGAGCTGCTGGAGGTCAAGGGGCTTGCGTACGAACCTGACGTGGTGGTTCTCGTCTTTGTGGAGAACGATTGGGACGATGTAAACGGACACGTGGCATGGGTCGGACCTCAGGCCGATCGGCCAGGCTGGGCCGAGTCCCTCTTTGTGTGGTCCGAGTTGTATCGGCTGATGAGCTACCGTTTGGATTGGTATGGATTTCGTACAGGCGTGGGGCCCAATCAGCGGCTGGTAGCCAACATGAACGCCATCGGGGACAGCAACGTCGAGCAGGGCTTGTCGCGATTGAAGACGCTCTCAGACGCCCACGGCTTTCGCGTACTGATCGCGCTCTGGCCTCGCTTCACTGAGTCGGGCATCGTGGAGGCGGAGCGGGGCGAGACAAAAGCGGACGATGTGGCCCTGGGTGTGGAACGTCTCGCCCAAGAGGCGGGCTTTGCCACTGTGCGTTTGTCACAGCATTTTCGTGCGGACTATGCCAGTCGGGTCGCCGAGAAGCGGATCGTTCCGGGAGCGACGCCCTTGGCTGTCTATGCGCAGCGCGACGGGATGCACCCCTCCAAAGAGGGGGCTTCTGTGGCGGCGCAAGCGTTACAAAAGGCGCTGACGTCACGCGATTGGCTGGCCCCCTAGCGATCTTCTCCTGGACCGTAAACGTTGCAGTTTTGGGGGTAGATCCTCTACCCTATAACCATGTCACGCGTTCTTCTGGTCAATGCACACTGGGGTGGGCTCTTTAGCGGCACAGTGCGTCGGTACAACCGTCGCTTTGTGCCCTTGGGGCTTTTGAACGCCGCGTCGCTGCTCCGAGAGGATGGTGCGGACGTGACTCTTTGGGATGCCCGTGTGCATCCAGAACGGCGGGTTGGTTTGCGTTCCGCCTATGATCACATCTTTGTGACGCTCTCGTCATTGGACCGGTGGCAATGTCCCAACACGGATCTGGATGCCATGGATCGCTTCTTGGAGGCGTTTCCGCGCGATCGGCTGGTTCTTCTCGGCGCCCAACCGACGGTTCAGCCCGACGTGCTCTTGCGACGAACCGGCGCCTGCGCCGTGATCGTGGGGGAGCCCGAAGCCACCATTCAACAGATGGTCGCCGACCCCAATGGCTGGGCAGGAATGACCGGCGTGGCTACGTTGGAGGACGACGCGTTGGTGGTGGGGCCTGCAACACCCGGATTGGATTTGGAACAATTGCCCGTTCCCGCCTTCGATCTGATCAACTTCCAGGACTATCGTTACGAAGTGTTGGGCGGAAACATGGGGGTGCTGGAGCTGACGCGTGGTTGTCCCTGGCGGTGCAACTTCTGCTTGCTGGCGATGTACGGCAAGCAATACCGGCGAAAGCGGATCGATCAGATGATCAACGAGATCCGTGCGGCCATGACCCAAGGTATGGAATGTGTGTATTTTCACGACTTGGAGTTCACCCTCGATCACGAGCTGGTCACGGCATTTTGTGAAGCGCTGCTCTCCGAGGGCATCGCTCTGCGTTGGACTTGCCAGACACGGCCCGACACGGTTACGGCCGAGCTCTTGGCGTTGATGAAGCGTGCGGGCTGTGAGCTGATTCATTTCGGTGTGGAGTCGGGTTCGGAGTCCGTGTTGGCGACCACCAACAAACGCCAGACACTCGACGCTGTGGAGCAAGCGGTGGGGTGGGCCCACGAGCTCGGCATGCGAACCTTGTGTTTTTTCCTCTTGGGACTGCCCGGCGAGACGCGGGCGGATATGGACGCTACCTTGGCCTTTGCTCGGAAGCTGGGCCCCACGTATGCATCGTTTCAGGCGGCAACGCCCTACCCGATGACGCCCTACCACGAAGCCGAAGAATTCACGGAACCTTTCCCTACATCGTTTTCCGGACCACTCGATATCGAGGCCCTTCGGGCGCTCGCCCGCAACTTCACGATGGCCTACCACCTTCGCCCCGCCTATTTCATGGAGCGATTGCGGTCCACCGGTACACGCGGGGCCGGTCGTGAACTCGGCTTGATGGCCCGCTATCTTTTCGCATAAGGATTGCCACGAAGACCGGGCTTGCGTATTCTCTCCGCTATGAATAATCGAAATGGATGTTGGCGATTTTGCGCTCTTGTTGCCGTGCTGGTTCTCTTTGCTGCGTGCGGAAGCGATTCGAAGCCGGGCTCTGCGGACACGGCAGGTAGCGATACCGTCCTCGAGCAAGACACAGCCCCCACAGACATTCCCGTGGTGCAGGACACAAGGGTCTCCGAAGACACGCCCGCTCCACCCCAGGACATTTCAACTCCGCCTGACGATGTTCCCGCTCCGCCCGACGATGTGCCCGCGGACACGAACTGGGATCCAGACTGGACGGACAATCCCGATCCGTTGACGAAAGGGTGTTTGGAGTTCTTTCCGACCATCTGCAACGAGGTCAGCGAGTGCAAAGAGACGTATCCCCTGGTGTTGACCATCCCAGCCGGGTTGTGTGCGCCCATATTTGATATGCTCGAGCAAACAGGCGGGTTGTTGACCATGAGTTGTGAAGAGCTCGGCAATCTCGTCGCCCCTCTATTGCCTGACGCGGGACCCATTGCGAGCGAGGCGTTGGGCGGAATGATCGCCAATTTACTCAACGGGTGCATTGAGAATTTCAACTGCGACTTGGCCTTTGTGATCGAGTTGGGGGTCAAGTTTGGTGAGCTGGCCGCGGCCCTTGGCGTGGGCGCCGGCGGTCAGGGCGGTCAGATAGACTTCTTGGCGGCCTTGCCCGCCATCATCGAATTGGCCCAAATGTGTGGCGGCGTGGAAAACATCCTGCCTTTCTAACGCGCCGTCGGAAGGCCCAAAAATGAATCAAAAACCCCGAGTGTT
>CAUZBV010000205.1:0-6483 GCA_963578115.1 Myxococcales bacterium | reverse complement strand
GTTAGCACAGTTGGGTCACCCATTCGCCCATCCACTGGAAACCCAATCGACTTCTCCGTTTTCCTCAAGCATTGGATGAACGCCCAGACCAGCTGACATCCCAGAACACATTGAAAGTATGGGTTGAACAAGATTCGATGTGGGTGCTGTCTACACTGTCGGAACCCCATGAGATCCATGTAAAAATACATCAAAAGGCCATGAATGAACCCATTGAAATCATCCACATCGGATTGGATGAAGCCGGCACATTGAGACAGGCAACAGTCGCGAGCCAATGGTTTGACAATAAGGGTTCGTGGCGTTGGTCATCGCAGCGTCCACCGACCCGCAACGACTTGTGCAGCAAAGGTTGTGGATTCTCCTTTCCCGTCGCTACCCTGAAGTCCATTTCACTCGACACCACGCCTTCCGTTTCACTTCAACAAGGACGTTGGTCAGAGATCGCCACGGGATCCATCGACATTGAACGATCCTTCTGGTGGTTGCCCATCTTGTTCTTTATTCAACTCATTGCCGTGGCCATTCCTGAGGAGTGGTTCTTCCGCTGCTATTTGCAACAACGTTTCGATGCCGCACTGCGCCCCAAGTGGTCTGTTTTCGGATCCACGCTCGGTTGGGGATGGATTCTCTCAAGCGCGCTCTTTGCGCTGGGACATCTGGTCCTGGATCCACAGATAGAGCGATTGGCTGTGTTTTTTCCCGGTCTTCTCTTTGGTTGGATGTTCGCCCGCACTCGGTCCATTGCCGCACCGGCATTAATGCATGCTCTCGCCAACGTAAATATTCACGTTCTCAACGTCTTGGTGTTCGGTTAAGTCGACGCGTGTTGGATCGCACCCTTGCTACCCAAAGCCGAAACAAAACACTCTGATGCGATTTGTTTGCTGCCAAAGGCCGCCTGCATGGCGCTCCCACAACGCCGCGCGCTGTCCATTGCATCGGTAAGAGCAAACACGGACGGGCCACTTCCACTAATTCCAGCACCCAGAGCACCGGCCTGTATCGCCGCCTCATAAACCCGATCAAATCCCTCGATCATCGGTGCTCGATAAGGCTGGTGTAAGCGATCTCGAATGCTCGCACCCAAACGATCAAAATCCGATTCGTAGAGCGCACTGATCAACATGCCGAGATGAGCCAAGTTGACGATTGCATCGCCAATGGGCACATGTGCTGGCACTGCGTCACGAGCGTCCCGTGTCGAAATGGACAACGCGGGGTGAACCACCACCGCATGGAGTCCAGATGGAACCGGCAGTGACACCACTTTTAGATCCTCATCGGGCTCATCGACCATCAATTGAAATCCACCCAGTAGAGCAGGTACCACGTTGTCTGGATGAGGGGCACCCGCAGCCACGACTTCTCCTTGCCGCGCCGCTGCGATGAGTTGTTGGGTCGTCAGTACATTGCCCAACACGTGATTGGCGGCGATCACCGCACTGACCGCACTGGCTGCGCTCGAGCCCAATCCACTTCCGACTGCGATGCCTTTTCGAAGTCGTAACTCAAACCCTTGGGTCATATTGGCCATTTTGAAAGCCGCCATTGCGGCGACCGATGCAACATTCTTATCGGGCTCTGTTGGAAGTAGTCCGCCATCCCCTTCCACTGTCACATCAATGGCGTCGTGCGCGGTCAACCGAATGGCACAATGGTCACCAAGCATCGACTCGCTATCCAATGCAAAGCCCAAGACATCCAGTCCTGGCCCAACATTGGCTACCGTTGCCGGTGCGAAGGCTGATTTCCATGTTGCATTGGTTTCCACCGGGTCATGATACACTTTGATTGTCGTGTGAGGAACATCCGTGGCAAAGACACGGTCATTAAACCGCAAAAGGACACGCAATAGTGGACTTATCTGACGAGCAACTCGTCCTAGAGACGCTCAACGGAAACTCGATGGCGTACACTCATTTGGTGCAGCGCTACCAAGGTCGCATTATTGCGATGGCCTTTCGGGCATTGCGTGACAATGGGCTAGCAGAAGATTTGGCGCAGGAAGTATTCTTGAGGGCCTATCGATCCCTCCGTCATTTTCAGACAGATCGTCGTTTTGGCCCGTGGCTGATCACCATTGCAAGCAATCGAATCCGTGATTATCTGCGAACGCGAACTCGCCGGAATGAGGTGCCTTGGGAGTTCGAACGCGTGTCGATGGACTCGGACAACTTTGCACTCAACAAAGCCGTCTCCCGACAGGACTTGGATCGAATAGCAAAAGGCATAGAAAACATGTCGAAAGAGACCGCTGAAGTACTTCATCTTCGATTCATTCAAGGACTGGACTACGAAGAAATCGCCACATCGTTGGAGGTACCTGTGGGCACCATAAAATCCAGAATTTCACGGGCACGGACAACGCTTCGCACGTTGATGGAGGAGGTTTAACAGTGGATGACAAGAACCGCATCGTTTCGAATCAATCAGATCAAGCCCTTCCTAAGCAGGCTGATAATCCGGTTTTTGCGGAGCGAATACTCGAAGAGCTGCAAACGAGCGGCGACATGTATGGCGGTGCGCGAGACCGACTCCCACCGGTTTGGCAGATACTCGCAGCCATTGTGCTCCTGATTGCACTCGTCTCGGTGGTGATCGCACTCGGTGCTCCGGATGCACAATGGCATGAGCGTTTTCTGATGGGATTTCTCGATGGCGTTCTGGTGTTTCTCGGAAGCCTCGGCAATGGGATCCGCAATCTTTGGGACGTGATCATGCCCGGCAAGGGCTATGCAGTGTTGGGATGGTTTACTGCTGGCGTCAGCCTGGTTAATGCCGGTGTGTGCCTCCTCAGTATTCGCCGCCATCGGCAAGGGGGCTAAGTCATGGATGGATATGAACAAATCGGCATGTGGTTTGTACGTGCCCTGAGTTTCTTGGGTGTGTATGTGAGTTCGCTCGCGTGCATGATCTTGATCAGCGCTGCTGCACCGGGATTCCTATCACGGGTGGTCTCTGAGGCGCGTTCCGGCATGCGTCGGTGTTTTCTTTGGGGAACGGTCTTCACCATCAATCTGGTTCTGTTGGCTGCATTTTGTGCTCAACTCGACAATATCGTAGGACCCGTGTGCGCCATTGCGGCGGTCGTCATCTTACTCATTGTCTCCATGGGTGGACTGGCTGCCATCGGATGCGAAATCGGCCGTCGTGTCCTCATGATGCATGACCGACCCACCGCCAGCGTGCTCTCCCAGATCGTTGTGGGGGTTAGCATTCTGTTTGTGACAGCTGTGATTCCTGTGTTGGGGTGGCTGGTGTTCGCTGGCGCGATGTTGACCGGTATCGGTGCCTTCTTGGAAAGCGCTGTCGCCGACTACACGTTCACGCTGTCACCAACAAATGATTCTGAAAAGGCGACTTAGCCGAGAGAAACCGGTCATTGGCAACGGTATCTACTTGCGCTTCGAACGCGATTTCGTTGGCCGATTCGAACGCATGTCCTCGGATTCACTGGGTCGTCGGTGGGAGACTCGAAGTATCGTCCGTCGACGAGAAGAACTGGTTCGGAAACGACTTTTTGTTTTGTTATCGCCGGACACAGCACATCCTCCATAAGCTACACTCTCTGGAGTGACCATATGTGGTCGTTTTGGGTCCGTCAAGAAAATGCGAACAACGGTTCAAAATATTTATTTACTTTTAAAAACCGTTGGTTATGTGATTATAGGCCCTGTTTACGACCGACTACGATCCGGTAAAATCCGGGGCTCGTTTTTCGAAGAACGCTTTCATTCCTTCCTGAGCGTCCTGGCTTTGAAATGTCAGTGCTTGGGCCAATGCCTCCACATCTGCGGCCATGTTTGGATCCATTGCGATGGCCCGATGGATGGCTCGCTTGGACCAGCGTACGACGGCAGGTGCTTGCGCTGCCAATGTACGGGCCATCTCTTGGGCCTCCGATCGCAGAGTGTCCGGACCAACACAACGATTGGCTAAGCCCCACTCAACGGCCTGTTGTCCACGCACTTCGTGGCCCAAGAGCAACATTTCCATAGCACGTGAAGGGCCGATCAGCACCGGCAATAAGTGGGTAAGCCCCATGCCTGGGTGGATCCCAAGCTTAGCGAATGGCGCCAAGAACCGAGTGTCCGGACCAACCACCCGAAAGTCGCAAGCCAACGCCAATCCAAGTCCCCCACCAACAGCGCCTCCTTGGACAGCTGCCACCGTCGGAATCGGGACTTGGAGCAGTTCAAGAAAAGGACGATACACGTTGCGAAGCTGGTCTGCCGTTCCTGTGGGTCCACCCAACGCTTGCGAACGACCCGGGAGACCACCGTGCAATTCAGCGCCCGCACAAAAATGACGCCCTTCGCTACAAACAACCAACGCGCGAACCGATGGTTCGGACTGAACTCGCTGGAGTTGCTCTACAAAACAATCCAACATGTCTGCATTCATCGTGTTGCGCGGGGGATGGTTGAGCGTCAATGTCGCAACGAGACCATCGATGTTGAGCAATACTGGTGCTGATTCTTTGGACACGGCACACATGACAATCCTCCGGAGTAGACCGTCTCGGTGTACCATTCTTAACGAGTGCTGAACACTGAAAATACAATCTTAGTCCGACCAACTTGCTGAACTAGAACGACTTGGTTCCACGTGAAACTTTGTCGGTCACACCATGAACTGCTTGACGATCCTTCGGCCAAAACATAGGTTTCGCCTGGATGCGACAAATCGCGATCAGAACAGGGATTGTCTTGGGACTCTTGATAGGGTGTTCGTCCAATGACGACAAATCGCCACCGTCGGTCGATGCGTCGCCCGATGGACTCGCCGATGATGTCCACATCAACGATACAGTCCCTATGGATTCTAACGGTGGCACAGAGCCGACCGATCTCATCATTAATGAAATCATGTATGCGCCCAAAGCCGTTTCGGATCAGCACGGTGAATGGATTGAATTGGTCAACCGGGGAAAAATCGCCGTCGATCTACAGGGTTGGACTCTGCGAGACAACAGCTTTGACAAGCACGTCATTAGTAAGTCCTTGGTGATTCAGCCCGAGCAATACCTGGTCTTGGGCAACAATGGAGATATCAACGAAAACGGCGGATACACCGCCGCTTATGTGTACCAAGATTTTCAGCTCAAGAACTCTTCCGGCGACAGCGTTCAACTGGTGGATCCTGACGGGAAATTGATCGATACGGTCTCGTACAAAGTGGCCAGCCCATGGCCCGTGAAAACCTGGGGAACCAGTATTGAGCGGATTAGCACCGAGATGAGCAGCACAGCGCCATCCAGTTGGATGCTCGCACAAGCGGTGTACGGCATCGGAGACAAAGGCACCCCCGGGATGCCAAACGGCGCTGTTGTACCCACATTTGAGATCGATGAAACCATCGCAGACTGGCAACAACGCACCCTGAAAGCGTCCATCAAGTTTTCGCCCGACGAGCACCTGAAAGAACACGTGTTGTCACAGATCTTAGCGGCCGAAGAACAGGTGCGCTTGGCGTTCTTTAACATCCGAACCGACGAAGTTCTGGATGCACTGGTTGTCCTCATGGAAGCCGGTGTGGATGTGGAGGTCTTGCTGGACAAGAAACAGCAAGACTTAGAGTACAACACCATGGGAGAGGAGATGGCTGCAGCGGGCATTCAAGTGGCCCTCGTTGAAAAGACTGAAGCCGCACAGTCAACCATGCACCATAAGTTCGCCGTCATTGACGGAAAGCGAATCATGTTGGGATCGGCAAACTACTCGTGGACCGCTTTCAATCTCAGTGATGAAGATCTACTCACCATTGAAAGTACCGATCTGGCCGCTCGCCTACTGAACGAATTCGACGAGATAAAAAAGGGCGAAACCAACGAAGAAAGCCCTCCCTATCCTGCCAACGATCCGATTCAAATTTGGGTGGGACCCGATGACTATCCGCACTACAAGCTCTTGGATGAGATTGGCGCGGCTCAAAGTCACGTACTTGTGGCCATGTTTCAATTCAACTTAACCGCCTTGGTCAATGAACTCATCGACGCTCAGAAACGTGGGTGCATCGTGGTCGTCCTTCTGGACAAGAAACAGGCTAAACTTGAAGACGAGAAACAGACTGAACTCGACAAAACCAGCGCACAAATTGACTTGGCTGAAGCCGGAATCCCCGTGTTCTTGGTTGAAAAAACGGAGAGTGAGTTTCAGGAGATGCACTCCAAATTTGTCGTGATCGATCACGAGCATCTTGTCATGGGCTCCTACAATTGGACCGCTCTGGCATCGTTTTTCAACAATGAGACCATGGTCATCATTCACGACGAGCATTTGGCCGCGCGCGCAGAAGGGAAATTCGCAAGCATTTTGTCGACTGTATCCGAGGCCAATCCAGCCGCACTCGGGCTGACTACGCAACCCCAAAGCGTAACGTTTGAGGTGGACAATGTGATCCTTGATGCGGACTCCACCATTCGTATTCAGTCGGTCGGAAGCGGCCCATTTACGCCGCCCGTCTCCATGAACGGAACGT
>CAUZBV010000204.1:0-6540 GCA_963578115.1 Myxococcales bacterium | reverse complement strand
AACACAAAAAATGGCAAGGTGCCCATCACGTTTTCAGCCAGTCGCCGAACCACGACGCTCCAGCCCGCTTTGGTCACGTGATGGACCAGCGTGAAGAAGAGTCCACCCAACGCCAGGCTCAAGAAAAAGATGAAGGCCACCAAATAGGAGAAATAGAACTGAAGCCAATCTCCCAACCCGAGACCGACGGATGCCGCGAGCCCAATGACACCAATCACACACCCCACGGTCGGTAGCTTTCGCCACGAGTGCCCGTCGGGGAGCGTCATTGGACCGAGATCGATACCACCGTGTTCGTGACTCATCGGATCTCCCATCGCTTCTCTGTCGCGCGTTCGGTTGGAATCTGATCCAGATCCGCCCGTCCGCTGAGTTGAAGGGCCCGGACATATGCGGCGATGGCCCAGCGATCCCGCACGGGGATCTGAGCGGCATAGGACGGCATGTTCCGCGCACCATTGGCAATCACGTCGTACAGCTGCCCGATGGGCATGGCCAACATGCGTTCATCGTGAAAACTCGGTGGCCTCGGGGCTTTTTCATTGTCTTGAGTTGCCCGCAGACTCACGATCCCCTGACCGGTGCCGGCCGCGTCATGACAAGGCGTACAAAAGATTCCGTAGCGCTCTTTTCCCCGCACCAACAATCGGGTGTTCTGAGCCACATCGTCCGCCCCCGATGGCTTCGCGATCATCATCGCTTCGCCCGATTCATCGTTCGGCATGTTCTCGGCAAAGGCCCCGTTGACCTTGCCTCGGTGCAGATGGTCATCTTCGCGAAGTTCCCCCCGGGCAACGGTGCCTTCGGCCGGCAAGCGCATGGCCCTTTGGTCTTCAAAGAAGGGGTTTTTCTCTTGGGCCTCAAAGCGTTTCTGTTGATCCATGTTCTGAATCAAGTGAAAGGGAGGATCGGCCGACACGCCTCCCCGACAACCCAACACCACGAGGGCTGCCGCCGCACCCATCAGGAACAACGGAATGGTCAAACGCGTCTTTGCCGACGGTGAAAACGCCGGGGAGCTATTCGGTTTGAATGGTTTCCACGCACTCATTCTAGTCGTCCACCAGTTCTACGTGTGTTGCACCCAGTTCTTTCAGGAACTGGGCGGTTTTTTCGCTGTCGAATTTCGGATCCACGGCTTCGATTGAAATGAAGAATGCGTCGTCGCTTGCACGCTCGAATCGCTTGGAATGGAAAAGCGAATGATAAAGCTGGGGCAACCGATTGAAATGAAACATGCCCAGCACGGCGCCCAAGGCTGCAAACAACACCATGACTTCAAAGCAGATGGGGACAAAAGCCGGCCAGCTGAAGTACGGCTTTCCGGCAATAATGAGCTTGTAGTCGACCGCGCTGGTCCACCACTGGAGGAGCAAGGCGCCTCCGACACCGATCAAACCCATGACCAACGCGACCCACGGCACCTTGGAAGCGCGCAAACCCATGGCCTTGTTCAGGCCATGGACCGGGAATGGCGTATGTGCGTCCCACTTTTCAAAGCCCGCATCGCGAACCTTCTCGCACGCATGAAAGATGTCGCGCGGCGAGGCGTACTCGGCCAGCACACCGAACAATGGCGTTTTGTTCTCGCTACTCGCCATCATTGGGCTCCTCTTGCTCGCTGTCATCCGTCTCTACGTTCTCGTCGGCCGAACCATCCTCAGCAGACACCTCTGTCTCAGGCTCCGGGGTGGGCTCGGGGTCCGGGACCGGTTCGGCTTTTGCGGCTACAGGTGATGCTTCAATCGATTCCCTGGGTTCATCGTCGGGTGGCACAAAGTGTGGATTTGCTTCTGGCAACGCGCCTTTCACCTCGGACATGGCGACCATGGGCAAGAATCGAACAAACAAACAGATCATGGTGAAAAACAGACCGAAGGAACCCAGCAGAGCACATACATCCCACAGGGTGGGTGTGTAGTAGCCCCAACTGGATGGCAAGAAGTCCGCGTGCAGTGACGTCACCACGATGACAAATCGCTCAAACCACATGCCAATGTTCACAAAAATGGAAATTATGAACAAAACCTTGAGGTTCGTACGGGCCTTCTTAAACCAGAACACTTGGGGCGAGAGCACATTGCAACTCACCATGATCCAGTACGCCCACGCGTAGTCACCGAATGCACGATTGACAAAGGCAAAGCCTTCGTAGGAATTTCCGCTGTACCAGGCGACAAAAAATTCAACCGAATACGCGTAGCCCACGATTGTGCCGGTCAACAAGATGACCTTCGCCATGGCGTCGAAGTGACGCATGGTGATCAACCGCTCCAACCCAAACATCTTTCGTGAGACCACCATGAGGGTGATCACCATGGCAAAGCCGGAGAAGATGGCGCCCGCGACAAAGTAGGGGGGGAAGATGGTCGTATGCCAACCCGGCAATTGGGACACAGCAAAGTCGAACGAAACGACCGAGTGGACCGACAGCACCAGCGGCGTCGCGAGCCCGGCCAGGATCAGGTAGGCGACCTCATAGTTTTGCCAATGACGATTGGAACCCCGCCATCCCAGGGCCAAGAATCCGTAAATTCGTTGGGGCCATTTTTTCGTCGCTCGGTCCCGCACGGTGGCCAAGTCTGGGATCAGACCGACGTACCAGAATATCGTAGAAACCAGACCGTAAATGCTCACTGCGAACACATCCCAAAGCAGTGGGCTTCGAAAGTTCGGCCAGATGTCCATCTGATTGGGGATGGGGAACACGTAATGCATCAACCACACGCGACCCACGTGAATGGTTGGGAAGAGCAACGCGCACATGACCGCGAAAATGGTCATGGCTTCTGCATAGCGGTTGATGGAAGTCCGCCACTTCTGGCGGAAGAGGAACAAAACGGCAGAAATGAGCGTTCCGGCGTGACCAATACCCACCCAGAACACAAAGTTGACAATGGCCCAGCCCCAGGCGACTGGATTGTTCAATCCCCAAATCCCGGTTCCTTCGTAAAACAGATACCCCGTACTTCCCACAAGTAGGAGAAGCAGTGATGTCCCTATGCCAAAGACGATGTACCACGTCTGTGGCACCTTCGTTTCAACCGGACGCGACACCGCTTCGGTGATGCTGTGGAAGTCGCGCGCCCCATCGATCAGGGGGGGGCGGCGATCAACGCGCTCGTGGTCTAGCGAATGCGTTTCCATTCCTTAACTCACCAATGCCGGGTTCGGGTTGCGAAGCTTCGCCAGATACGTGGTTCGAGGATGAATGTTCAACTCCTCCAGCACACCGTAGTTCCGACTGTTCTTTTTCGTTTTTGTCACCGCGCTCTTGTCATCGTTAATGTCGCCGAAAACAATCGCTTGGGTTGGACACGTTTGTTCACACGCTGGAATCGGCCGATCTTCATCGGGAACCAGGCCATTGCCATCCCGTTTGGCGACGATTTTGGCACCGTTGATCCGCTGTACGCAGTACGTACACTTTTCCATCACACCACGGAAACGGACGGTCACATCGGGATTGCGCTGCAGCGTTGGCAGATCACCCAAGAGCTCGTCGTTGCGTTTCGCGTAGTTGAAGAAATTGAATCTCCGTACCTTGGTCGGGCAGTTGTTTGCGCAGTAGCGTGTGCCGATGCACCGGTTGTACGCCATGTCGTTGAGGCCTTCAGGGCTGTGTGCCGTCGCGGCAACTGGACACACATTTTCACACGGCGCCGTCTCACAATGAGCGCATGCAATGGGTTGCGCCACGGCTTCCGGGTTGTCCGTATCGCCCGTGAAATACCGATCGATTCGAATCCAGTGCAGCTCACGGCCATTGAGGACCTCATCCTTGCCTACCGTCGGAATGTTGTTCTCCGCCTGGCAAGCCACGGTACATGCCCCGCAACCCGTACAGGAGTTGAGGTCGATCGTCATTCCCCACTGTTGACCATCTCGTGGATTGGGCTCCTCCCACAGAGACTCAAATTTGTCCTGCTTCATCAGTGCCAGACGGTGTTGTTCGATTTTTTGGGCGAAGTCGGGCGTCTCCTTGAAATCCGCCAACGTGGATTCTCGAACGAACTCACGCCCTTCCCACCCGTCGCGCGGCTCCTGACGATTGCGGCCTTGGGCCACAGCCAATGACGCCGTTCGGGGAGTCTTCTCCAGGGTGGCTCCTGCACCAAAGAAACTGCCGTCCTTGTCGCGAAGCACGTTCACGTTCACACCGCAGCCGTTGCCAACACGGCCTGCCGCGCTTCGACCATATCCGAGAGACAGCTGGATCGTCTGGTCCGCCAAACCGGGACTGGTGAGTACGGGGCTGGTGACTGTGCGTCCTTTGTATTGCAAGCGAATCACATCACCCGTCGCAACGCTGTGCTGTTCCGCCGTAGCCGGGCTCATCTGCACCGCGTTCTCCCACACCAAACTGGTCATGGGATCGGGCATCTCTTGCAGCCACCCTACATTGCTGTAGCGACCGTCCAAGACGGAGGAATCGAGCACAAAATTAAGTTCTAAGCCGTCCTGGTTGGCGGACAAATTCGACAGCGCAGACGACAACTCACCCCAACGCCATGTGGGGGTCACTCCGATGCCGGTCGCGTCGGACACGACGCCATCGTGCAACCATCGGCGCCATGATTTTTCAAACGCGCGAGCCTGGGCCTTTTTCTCTTCCACCGCTGCCGTCTGCGAAGCCTTCACGGCGGCTTCCGCTTTTTGAGCCGCCGCACGTGCGGTGTTCAAAACTTTCATCGTTGCGCTCAACGCCAAGTTGGCTGCCTCGGCGGCCTGCCCGTCCGCTTCAGAAACCTTGGCCGCCTCCTTTTTCGCGACGTCCACAGCCTCTTCCGATTTCTTCAGCGCGGCCTTGGCTGCGCTTGCCTTTGCAGTGGCCTTATCGACGTCCACGTTTCCACCAGACCCCGCGCTGGAGCGCGCACGTTGACTCTCTTGGACCCACTCATACCCTGTCGTCCCGGACTGACCCAAGAGCGCGCCGACCAATTCGATAGCGCTCAACGCTGTCCCGTGCAAGGGACGAATCACGGGTTGCTGGATCGACAAGGTTCCGTCGGTGGCCTCCAGATCGCCCCATGCCTCGAGAAAATGAGTCATGGGCAGATGCCATGTCGCCTTTTCACCCGTCTCGTTGCGGACCAAGCTTAGGTGCACGGACAAACCCGCGCGCCCCATCAACCCACCAAATCCAGTCGCACCTGGGACGGTCATGACGGGATTGCCACCGATGACAATGAGCTGCTTGACCGATCCGGCCAACAAGCTGTCGTAGAGTTCGGACATCGGTCGGTATCCCGGCGTGCCTGCCGTGGAGACAAAACGCAATGGCTTGTCAGCCCCAATGTTGCCCAAGTGTGCGTTGATGCGCAGCGCCAACGCATGCACAGCGGCCGGCTGACGTCCTCCGACACAAACCAGGGAACGGCCTCCATTCTCCGTCAAATCAGCGGCGACTGCCTTGACCCACTTGTCGACCGTCTCCTGATCCGAACCAAATGAATGCGACGCCGAACCCAAACCATCGATTCCCAGTTCCGTAGCAATCCGAAGCAGGAAGGGACCGATAAGAGCCGAACGCAATCGAAGCCGATTGTCGGCCATAGCACCCGTCACGGAAAAGGTCGTTTCCACGGAATACAACCGATTCATGGTTGTGGACTCTGCCTGTTCGGCACGTCGCCCTTCCGTGAAAAGACGTGCATTCTTCACCGTGTCTCCGTCGCTACCAAAGAGATCGGAGTCAATGGCCAACAGGACATCGGCCTTCTCAAGCGCAAGGACAGCGCGCGCGTTCTCGACGCCCGCCAGTTGAGCGCCACTGGCCGCGTGCGTCGCAGCTGCACCGTCGTGTTCGTACAATTGAATCTCCGGGCAACGGGCGACCAGTCGATTCAGCAGCGCCCGATAGGTGGGCGACGGGAGTTGATCGGTGAGAATCGCCGTGCCGGCACCTTTGGTGACGAGCAACGCATCGCTCAACGCCGACAGAAAACCTGTGGCGTCGTCCCAACTCACCTCTGCACCCTGCCGGGTGGGTTGCTGTGCCCGATCCGGATCGTAGAGTCGATAGACTTCCGCTTGCGCCCAGGCGTTCACACCGCCATGTTTCGAACCCTTGGCGATCAGCGGATTGTTGTTGGGATGGCTGGGATTGCCCTCGATTTTTGTCGGACGCCCATCTTGACTCTCCACCAACAGCCCCTGGACCGCGCCCCCTACATTCATTGCGGTGGCGTAAAAGATGGGGTTGCCGGGAACCAAGTCCTCCGGTCGCTGCGCATGGGGCAGAATGTGCTCGACCGGCTTGCGGATACATCCGGTCAAGGCCGTCGCACCCGCCATGGCCGCCGTGCCACCCAAGAATCGTCGGCGACCCGCATCGGCCGGTTGATTGTCGTCCGAAATGATTGGGATCATCCCGCTATTGTCAGTTTTTTGTGTGATACTCATCGGTGACACCCAGAACAATGTTCGGGAGGAGCTAGCTTAAAGTCTCGACGAGCCCGCTCCTCGTCAGAACCAGCAACATAACCCGCAGCAACCGGATCGTAATCCATGTTGGTCACTTCCGCGCGCGGTCGA
>CAUZBV010000203.1:0-6546 GCA_963578115.1 Myxococcales bacterium | reverse complement strand
GAATCAACTCCTTGGTGCTGCTCGCGTGGGTGTAGGGCAAGGCCTCGATGAGGTGAGCCGCTTCGCAGGTGTCTCCAGCGGTGATCACTTCACACGTGGCTACCTTGTCGCACACGTATTCAATGGGAACACACACGGGTTCGTCGTCGCAGCGATGCATCGCCGGGCACGTGCCACAGCTCCCGCCACACCCGTCCTTCCCGCACGTCTTCTCAGCGCAATCGGGGACACAAGCGTCCAGCCGGAAGGTGTAATTACCATGTTTGTTGCTGTTGTTGTACGCCCCATCCACGATGATGAACACGGTCTGCCCGGCCTCGAATTGAATGGACAGCTCCTCCCCGTCGCCCCCATCCCGGTCGGCGTGCATACACGTATTGGCGATGTCGTCGCAATCGGTGACCACGTACATCTGGGCGTCGTAGTCTGCATCCAGCTTCAGCTCGTAGCGACCGTCCGACGGCACCGTCCACTGGTAGGCCACGTCGCTGGATCCCTCCCCAAACTTGGCGTTCTCCCCCGAACACCAACCCTTCTCGTAGTGGTAATCCGGGTTGAAGCCCGTGGTCGCACCGTTGGCCACAAAGGGCAGCGTATCCACCACAAAGGCCGCACCGCAATCATCGCCTGGCTGGCTCGTCACGCATTGACCTTCGGCTGTGCAGACGCTACCCGGGGCGCACTTCCCGCAGCTCTCACAGCCCCACTGGCCGCAGACCCGCTCACCGCACGCTTTGGCTTCGCACAGTCGGGTCACGTTCAGGGTAAAGGGGCCCACGTGCGCCGGTGTGGATCCGTCCACAATCACGGTTGCCTTCTGACCGCCATCCAGGTCAAAGGACACCGCCCCTTCCTCCGTCTCTGCCAGACAGGGTTCAGTCGCATCGCCGCACTCTCCCACGACGCTGAGGAGGTCGGGGCCGGTGGGCAAGGGCTCTTCGTCCTCGTCTTCCGGCTCCACGGTGGGCGGCGTAATCAACCGTACATGATAGGTGCCGGCCACGTCGGCGGTGAAAGCGAAGACGCCGTCGCGCTGCCCAGCCCCCATGCTCACGTCGTCGCAATGGCCATAGGCATCCGTCGCCAGCGACGTGTTCCCGGCCACCCGGAGGGGTAGCAAAGCCAGATCCAATGGCTGCACCATCTCACAGGTATCCGCCATGGGCGTTGGCGCCGAAACCCGCAACGTCTCCTCGTGGCGGTCGAGCACGGCCGGTCCCTCGTCCAAGAGCGTACGAAAGAAGCCCACCCAAATGGCCTCGGCCTCACCGTTGTTGAAGGCCACCCAATGGTTCCCGTCTTGCCACTGTTTGGAGGCCGCTGTGAGGGGTCCCTCCACGTTCCCCGAGACCGGCATGTCGAGGGGTGTAAGTCCTTGAACATCGTGGGCGCTATTGGTACGGGCGATGGGCGTCAGAAAGGGGATTCCGGCCGCAGCCACCATGCTGTCGGCGGAGATCCCCGGCGTGGCGTGGTCCAAGGTTCCCTCGGTAACCAGCACCTCTTTGGCCGTACCGCCCGGAAACGGATGGGTCCAATAGGGCGCATAGTTCAGCGGATCCGTGGCGTCCACCAGCATTTGAATCAACGTGAGTGTGGGGTGGAAGCTGTCGAAGTCGTCCGAATCCACCAGCAACAAGTTCCGGACAAGCCCCCCCACATCGAAGGGATCTTTACGGAGCAAGATGGTGTTGATGATCCCGCCGCCGGCGCCCGAGAGCATGCCAGCCCGGATGTGCGGGTCCAGTCCCAACACCATGCCCCCCGACAGGCCCCCGTGGGAGTGACCCAAGAAAGCGATGTTCTCGGGATCCAAGACCACCGTCTCGCCCAGAAGCGTCTGCCCACCATCCATATCAAATCGCCCCTCGGCGACCATCCGGGACAGGACCATGGTGTCGATGGCGGACTGCCGGAAGTTTGTCCGGCCTGCGGGCGGGTTCAGGAAGTTGAAGCTCTTGAACACCAGGTCGTCGTCGCTCAAGGGCTCTGTGGGATCCGGACTCCGGGTCCCGTGAAGTGGCTGGTCGATGCACAGGATGGCGTAGCCCTCGGCCATCAGCTCGGCGTCCACGCCGCGACACGACTCGTAATCGCCCCCCGTCCCGTGGGCGTAGAGCACCACAGGCCAGCCGGCCTCGGGCATGGGTCGGTCCCTCGGGACCAACATCATGAAACGGAGTTCTTCCTGGGACTGCACAATGGGGACGCCCTCGGCGTCGAGCTCCAACCCACCATTCTCGTCGTAGGGTTTCTCGCCCTCCTGGAAATTGGGGGCCGAATAGATCCCATGAAACTCATTGAAGACCAGCGGCTCGCTGACGCTCACCACGGTTGGCGCCTCCAGCTCTTGGAGCAATGTTTGAACCGCTCGCAGCTCGGCCGTGGCGTGCTGTGTCGTAAAACACGTGGCCACCGCGATGTCTTCCGTGTGCAATGGGCTGTCGACCAACCAGGCCACCAAAGGCGACAGGCTGGGCTCCGTGTCCAAGGCAGCCACAAAGCCGGGGGCCTGCTGGAGATAGCGAGCCTGTGCGTCCAGAATGCCTCGCGTCAGGATGGCGCAGTACGTCTCTCCCTCGGCCAAGGGCCGTCCAAAAACCGGTCGCATGGCCAGGGTGTTGGGCAAGAAATAGGGATCGCCGCCCGTGTCGTAGTACCCAAACCGAAGGGGTGACAACTCGCCATAGCGCGCGCTCCCGGGCGTGACGTTCACCAGCTGAGCGATGGCCATCGGATCCATGGAATCGCCCGCTTCCGGCAAGCCCTCCATATCCGGGGCTGAATCCAGCTGAAAGTAGACCGAACCGTTCAGTCCATAGCCGTCCAACGCGACCATCCCGTAGGCCAGGTACTGCATGACCAGGGAGATCCCCGGGTTGGGAAATATGCTTAGATCCAGCTGGCCGTCTTCGTTGCGGTAGCGATCGCTGGGCCAGCCCGTGGCCGTCCAGTCCGTACTCTCCGGATCGTAGCGCGGCGCGGCCCCCGGATCCGTCGACGCGTAATCAATGCCCAGGCCGGGTCCGGTTTCGCCTGTGCCCCCATCGGGCGCCGCGTCGAGCGCGATGTCCGGCGGCACCTCGCTCGGCTCACTGTCGGTGCCTGACCCTGCATCCGTCGGCGCGGTGCTCCCGGCACACGCCACGGCCAGCACGACCCAAGCCACTCCGATCTGGTTTTGCAGTCTCTTCACAGGACTCCTTGCAGGCTGCATCATAGCCATCTCAGCGTCTCCACGCACCTGCTTGACCATTAATTGTGGGAACTTGTTCCTCGGCCCGAGCGCTGGCATGCTGCCCTCATGCGCCTCAAACAACTCAAGTGGGCCGTCCTCTTCCTCTGGGAGCTCCCTCAAAACCTCCTCGGGCTTGGACTGTGGGCCTTGGAGCACATGGTGGACGGTCCCCACCCCCGGGAGTTCGACAAAGAACGACTCTTCCTCCGAAGCAAGCGAAACGCCGTGTCGCTGGGCCTGTTTGTTTTTTGGGCCGAAGGAAAGAACCGGTACGCCGTTCTGGACAACAACACCCGGGCCCACGAGTACGGCCACACCTTCCAGTCCCGCTGGTTTGGGCCCCTCTACCTGCCCCTCATTGGTGTGCCCTCGGTCATGCGTGTCTTCTATTCCATCCTCTATCGGGAGATCACCGGCAAACGCTGGACACATTACTTCGACGGCTACCCCGAGAACTGGGCGGACCGTCTGGGTGGGGTGGTGCGCACCAAGAAGCAGCCTTAGACCATCCCTACAACGGCCGGACCAATGACACCGAGGATTCCCCCTCGTTGGCGGTCACAATGATCCCCTCTGGTGTGGCGCTGATCCCCTCGGTTCCGATGGTGCTCTCGGTCTCCGGGGTGCCGCCCTCGGCGTGGCCAATCTTGACCACCGAGGCCAGCTGAATATCGGCCACATCGTCCACCCGCCACACGCCCACCGCCCCGGCGTACTTCAGGCTGAACGCCAAATAGCTGTGGCCCTGATACCAAAAGGGCGCCACCGAATCGGGTCGGAAGGGCGCTTTGCACCAGTCCTCCAGGTTGCGCGGCAAGTCCCCGGGCATGTCCGATGCTTGGATCATCACCTGGGTGATCAACGCCCCCTCCCAATCAAAGATGGAGAAGGTGTCGTTGAACTCGCCGGCCGTCACCACGTATTCCGTGCCGTCCATCGTGGTGAATCGGGCCACGCCGTCGGGCCAGGGTTCGGCCCCATCGGCACGGTTGGGGATCCTTGTGATGGTGACATCGGAGGTGCTCTTCTCCACCACCGTGTCCGCCGAGGCATCTTGCAAGAGCGTACTGATCCGAAACGTCAGCAGCTCGTGGGTGTCCTGCAGAGTCACCGCCACCCGGTCGTTGTCCGAGGCGATGACCACCTGCTCGGGCTCCCGGTGGGCGCTGTCCGCCTCGTGGATCATGGCAATCCGTGCCCGCACCCGGGCGCTGGCCGGCGTCCCGTCGGGCAATTCAATGATCGTAATGGACGGGGTGACGTGCGCCAAGGGGCACTTGCCGTCGTTGAAGTCCACCTCGTCGGCCGTGACCACCCAGCGTCCGTCGTCGCTGATGTCCACCGCGTCGGGCATGGGGCCCACGGGGATCTCCGCCAACACCGATCCAAACGCTTGGGTGTCGCTGGTCTCGATAAAGACCAGGGAACCTAGACAATCCACCACCGTGTCGCCTTCCAAAACCGGCAACGTTCGGGTCACCGCCGCATACGACGCCCCGGGCCCCACGTCGATGTGGGTCAGTTCACTCTCGCCCCCATCGCCCGGAAAGAGGGTTTGGCTCCGAAGCTCCGTCAGCGCCGAGCCCACCCCCAATAACGTCACCTTCCGGCTCTTGGAGGCCACCAAAAGCGCCTTGCCGCCCCCCGGCAACGCCTTGATGACCTCGCTGTTGTCCGCCGCCCCAAAGGGCAGCGTCTGGGCGTGCACGCCTTTCCAATAGACGGCGCCCGCCGAAGGGCCACTGGCCTCCTGACACGCGCCCACAACCATCCACAATATTCCACAAACGACCACCCGCTTCATGCTTCTCTCCTTCATCAAAAGCGCAGTTCCAACTGCGCGGTGAGTTCATTGTTTCGAAAGGCCACACCGCCCTGCCCCCCCGGGCCGTTGCGCTCTGCGATGAGGCTGTATTCGACGTGCAGTCGCAGGATCTCCCCGTAGAGTTGGGCGGCCACCGCCACGGTCAACACATCCCAATCCCAGGTCAGGGCCTGGCTGGGATCCACCATCCGGAGGTGCTCCTGGGCGTCCACAATCCGATAGCGTTCCACCCGCACCCGGGCCTCGAGGGTCCGAAAAAACGCCAGCGCCGCGTCGGTGCGTTGCCAGACGTAGCCCAGTTGGGCGTAGGCGGTCCAACGCCGGATCAGGCTCTCCTGGGAGGCGATGGCCTCCACCCGGGCTTCCACCCCCGCCCAGCGCAAATCCAAGCGCCCGCCTCCCCACATAAAGGTGTCGTCTTGATCCCGGGGATCGGCCGCGTTGTAGCCCGGCAGCAACGCAAAGTGGGCCATGCGGTTTCGAAGCTCGTCGGTGCCCTGCACGGCCGACAGCCGGCCCCAGAAGCCAAAGGCTTCGAGCGACACGTGGGGCACGGCCACCCCCAGCTTGGCCCCAAAGACCGGGCCGTTGCCCGAGAAGGGCCGCGCGTCTCCATAGGACAAAACGGCCAGGGTCCCCTGCTTTGTGGCCGCGTCGTTCACCCCCTCGGTCTTCAGAGGCCGCATCATGGCCGCGCTCAGGCCGGCCCACCAACGAAAGGCGCCGTGCTTTCCCGCCACCTCGAGGGTGGTGTGCATCTCCGGGCGGCCCCAATAGATGCGTGCCGCCAGCGGGGCCCGCTGCGTGTGATCATCCACTCCCACAAAGGGCAGCTGGAGACCCGCCTCCACGTGCATTCGAAACGCATCGCTCAAGACCGAGTCCCAGTCGAGCCACGCCCCCTCGGCGTAGGCCTTGCCGTCTTCAAAGGCCACGGCGGTGTAGATGGACAGATCCACCGGCGTCTCCAGGCGCAGGGCCAGGCGCACGGCGTCCAGAGCCACAAAGGCGCTTCGGGTTCCCAGGGTCACGGTGTCGGTGGTGGAGTCGTTTTGAAGGCCACCCTCCCCCTCCAGATCGTAGAGGCCCAGGCCCACCTGGCCTTTGAGGATCAGGCGCAGCTCGTCCGGGCCATCCAGGGCGAAGCGGGGCCGGATCCGGGCGTCGGAGAAGGGATCAAAAGCTTGGGCAGAGACGCTACAAAGAGTCAGCAGCAAAGACAGGCAGAGACCGAGACGCATCCACGCTCCCCGATCATGCCCGCGGCGGGTTCAAAACCGACCGCTCATCCCCACAATTCCTCCGCTGGCATGATCCAGTTCAGGTTCAACGGGTGTTCTCTCAGCCCTTTTTTTGGGCACCCCGTGTGGTTGGCTGGGACGATAAACGAGGGCGGTTGGGAAATCAAGCGGGTGGATGTCTACAGGTTGGTACGCAAAACGCGGATGCCCTTACGGAACCGTCTCGTGACCGCTGATGGTCA
>CAUZBV010000202.1:0-6564 GCA_963578115.1 Myxococcales bacterium | reverse complement strand
TGCGATCTCTTTGTCGAGGCTCGGCTGGAATACCTCTGCCCCTACGACAATGTGCCCAAGGATCCCTGTGATCCCAACCCCTGCCTCAACAAAGCCTCCTGCGCAACGGGTGACGATGGGGCTGCGCTCTGCACCTGCACCGAGGGTTTTGAAGGGGATCTGTGCGAGAACGCCATCGCGCCCGATCTCTGCGATCCCAACCCCTGCCTGAACAAAGCCACCTGCTCCACGGGTGACGATGGAGCTGTGCTCTGCACCTGCACCGATGGCTTTGAAGGCGACCTGTGCGAGAACGCCATCGCGTCGGATCCGTGCGATCCCAACCCCTGTCAAAACGGCGGAACGTGTGGTTTGGGCGACGACGGTGAGGCCCAATGCACCTGCACGGAGGGGTTCGAGGGGGACACCTGCGAGATCGTCTCGGCACCCACGACTTGTGAAGGAGACTTTTCCACCGAGTACGGGCCGAGCTGTTGCAACGAGTTCAATGAGGATCCGCTGGGCGGTGGGCTGGCCGAGTGCGTGGACGGCGAGTGGGTGTGTTCAGAAGGCCAACTCTGCACCTGCAACGATCAACCGGCGACCACCCACTGCGTCAGCGCGTGCGACGGGCAAGAAGCGAGCCCCTTGGTGTGTGTGTACGGCGACCATTGGGAGTGCATGAATCAGACGCCTTTCATGGCAACGGACAATCCCGATCCCTGCCAAAATGGTGGAATCTGTTCCGTTAAAGACGGCGGCGCAGCCCTGTGTACGTGTCCCGAAGGGTTTGAAGGGGATCTCTGTGACACCGTCACTCCGGTACCCTGCGAAGGTGCCTATCCCAATGACTCGGCGCCGGGATGCTGTTCCGAAGCCGACAAAGACCAGCCCGACAACGGGAAGGCCGCCTGCGTGGACGGCACGTGGACCTGCACCGAAGGTATTGTCTGCACCTGCAAAGGCGAAGTGGCCGGTCTGGCCTGTGTGGATGATTGTGACAATCTGAACACGAGCTTCCCCACGTGTGTGTACGCGGACCATTGGGAGTGCATGCTTCCCTTCACCATGTCCGCAGCGGGCTGTCTCCCCACCAACAGCGGATAGCTCCTGATCCCTTTGGGGCGATCACTCGAGATAGACTCTGCGTACTTATTTCACTTCGAGGGGGCCGTCAGGCTCATCAGGGTGGTCTCCGATTCAATACGCGTGGGCCAGTCATGCTGGGACAGTTCGGTCTGAACCGCTTCGGGAATGGGGATGCGTAGGAGCATGTTGTGGAATTTTGAGTCCTTCGCCCAGAACGCGTCCAGATCGTCGGCTTTGTAGAAACCGTTAAACGACTTGGCAGCGGCGGCCAGGCTTCGGCCCTCGTGGGCCAGGCTACCGGGCGGCGAGTTGTGCCCGATGTTGGTGATGTAGACTGAGAGGTAGCCGTTGTCGTCGTTGACGATCTCCAAGATCCGGCTGTGCATGGGAAAATCCAGCGTGGACGACACCATCAGCTCCCAATAGCCGAAGTCGGCGATGCTTTCGGGATCGTGACTGTGGGGATCCCCGTCATTGAAATGTCCGTGGCCCGCCAGGTGGAGAACCACTCCGTCACTGGCGGCCAAGGTGGCGGCCAACTCGTAGCCGGCGATGGGACTGTTGCCGGCGATGTCTTCGATCCGGTGATGGCTCAAGATGATGATCAGCTCGTGGGCTGCGTCCGCTGCCGTCAATTCGGCCTCGAGCCAGGCGAACTGTTCGTCATCGATGAAGCCCATGGCACCCGCTCCGATCCCGGCGTCGGGATCCACGGTTTGCAAGGTGATCAAGCGGATGGGTCGATCGGGGATGGGCCGTAGGCTGAAATACGCGCGATTGGCGGCCACATCCTCCGCTGTTAACCCGTGTCCCTGGGGCTCTCCGTCAGCCTCAAAGAGCAGTTCGAGTGCTTCGCCAATCCGTTGGGGCACCCGCTCGGGGTCCGCGGGTGTGGGCCCCTCGGTCCGGACCTCGGCGTTGAGGGTGCTCCCGTCTCGAAAGCCGTTGGTGAACCAGCCGGATTGGTAGACCGCGTCGCTCGCTGCGGCTTCGCGGATCTCGTCGTCCAGGATGCCAAAGCCACCGTTGTACTGGGTCTCGTGATTGCCCAACGCCGCAAACCACGGGACCGGCAGCCCGTCGGAGAAGAACGGGTCGTTGTAGTCGTTGCCCGGTCCCGGCACGGGATCGTCGTCCGCCCCCGAGTCCGGGTCGATCACGCCGCCGTTGACCGCCGTGAGGAACCAGATGAACTCGTTTCGTTGACTCCCGTCCGTCAGATCACCGGCCATGACCGCCCAATCGAAGGGTCGACCGCTTCGGTCGTTGATGGCTCGAGCCGTTCGTACATGGGCCTCAAAGACCTGGGTCGTCAGGTGTCCTTGGGGCCGATAGAACTCTTCAAACGCTTCGAAGCGGATGGGTGATTCTTCGTCGATGAGCTGCGAGTCGGCCGATTGCCAGAGGTAGAGCAGGCTGCGGCGATCTCCAGCGGTGGCGGGATCGTATTCGGGGGCCAAGTCGTTGCGTTCGACCCATGGGTGTCCTTCCTCAAGGGTGACCCCCAGGCCCGCCGCTTCGAATTGATCCAGATCCTGCGCTGTTAATGTGCCCTCGGCGATGGCGGTGGTGGTGCTCTCGGACGGGATAGTGGGTCGCCACACGGCCTGTAGTGTGGTGTAGGGCTCGGCCGTCAGCGCATACGTCGGCGCTGTGGGAGTGGGGTCTTCCGGGTCTTTCACGTCGCCACCACAACCCACCAATACGCTGGCCAAGAACCCAATGACCACAACGCGACCGTTTCGATTCATGACTTTCCCTCTCGACGAGAACCATTCAATAATCCCCTCTATCACAGGTGGCCGCCGAAGTCCTCTCTCGCTCCCTTCCGCGTTACCCTTGCTGTGGTAGAGTGACGAGGTGCTGGTTTTCGGCACGAATGGAGAGCCTATCGATGGTGGTGTTCCGGTCAACAAGGTGCGCACTTGCGCTGACTGTCGTCATATTCGCGTGCGGCGGGACGGCGTCACAAGACGACGTGTTGGATGCGTCCATTCCGGAGATTTTTCCTGCCGACATTCCGGAGGTCGACGATGCGGTGCTCCCCCCCACGACTCCAATCTTCGTCACGTTGGCGGGTCATTTGGAGCCCTCGGATGCCTACGTCGAATGTTCGGTGGGTTTCCCCAAAGCCCGTCAATCATTGCTCGAGTTTGCCCAGGCCATTCAACAAACGCCCGTCCGAGTTAATCTACAGATTGACCGAACGTTTTTGGAAGGGGTTCGAGACTGTGAAACGACCGTCATGCGGGCCGAAACCAATGGCGAAAACGTCCTGGAACACTTGGTTCAAACCTTTGACTTTGAGTTGGATGCCCACGTGGAAGGGGGCTTCGAAAAAGAAGGCGAGAACTACGCGGACATTCGGTCGTTGTTGGGTTCACTGACCGATGCGGTGACCGAAACGGTGGGGGGATGGCGCTGGGACAGCGATGCCCAGTTTGATGCGCTGGACCAAGGCCAGACAGGCCTGCTTTTCCCCGGGTTCACGTGGCTCCCACAGGTGTTGACCTTGGGGGTCAGTACGATGCACCACACGGGCAACTTCCAGACCGACGATCTGACGAGCGGTGTGTGGATTCCGTTGGGGGCCAACGACGCGTTTCTGAAACACAATCCAGCGGGGCGGATGGTGTATGTGGGGCCGGGGCAGCAACATTCCAATTGGTCGGGAAAGACCACCCAATGCAAGTACTTGGATACGGCCGACTATGTGGCCGCGCTGGTCACGCACTTGGAGAGTGGGGCGTTGCCGTCGGATCGGATCTACACGGCCACGCTGGCGGTTCCGCAGAGCGTGATGCTCAAGAAGCCCAAACAAGCCAAACTCTTTGCGATCGTGGATCGTTTGGTTGCGCTGGCCGAGACCGGTTCCGTGGTCTTCGCTCACTACACGGACGTGGTGGAGCACTGGCAAGATGACTACAACGCCGTGTCCAACATCGTGCCGATAGACGAGCTGGATCCCGCCACCTTCACTTGTCGCTGAGTGTTGGCACCTCGCGATCGTGTGCGGAGCGCTTGAATGTCGGAACGGCGAATCATAAAATGGAGGTGGACCTTAGTCTCTAGAGGGCACTCGTGTGGCGGCCAACCCATGCCCAGCGAAAGGGGTTTTACCCATGACCCAGAAAAAACGGACCGCCACCCAATCATCCAACACAGTGAGAAAGAGTCTGGCGATGCTGACCGCGGCCGCGGCGGTGGGGGCGACCCCGTCGCTGGCCATGGCCGTGGGACCGCACAACGACATCGCCGATTGGGGCACCTGGGGCGGTGTGGGCGTACATTGGTCGTGGGGCAGCGGTTGGGATTGGGGATTCGAGGCGTTCTTCGATCTTCTGTCTGCGGATCCATTCACCCCAGGACCGTACGCAGGAGCCAGCTTGCTGGTGGATTTTATGGAGTCGCCGACGGAGGGGACACAGGTCTCGTTCGCCTTGCATGGCGGCTACGGGCAGTATGCGATCGCGAGCGCACAAGCCGAAGTAGGCTTTGGGTATCGTTCCGGGAGGTATCGTTCCAAGGATGAACCTTCGTGGGCGGATGTTGTGGGCGTCAAAGCCCACCACTTTACCCTGACCAGCGCGGCGCGCGGGAGTTTTGCCCGCGGGGAAGCGGTCTATCAACTGGGGCTCAATACCAACACGGTCGTTGGTGTGGCGCTCGGCCTGGCGATCGGGTCCACGACCACGGTGGACGGCCGGCCATTGCGCGCTGAAGAGGGGATGGCGCCCCTTCCTGACATTAACATCGATCATTGGCTTCAGGAGATCGATGTGCTGGATTCCCGCGAGCACATTGTGGCCATGTGGGCACGACGGGCTCAGCAGGAGTGGGCGTCCATACCGGCGTTTGCCCAGCTGATCCAACAACTCCGAGCCGTAGGTGCACCGGAAGTGTTTTCACGTCGCGCGGGCCGAGCGGCAGAGCAAGAGATGCAGCACGCGGTGCTAACGGCGGGCATGACCGCCAAAGTGTGGGGCTCCGGGGTCTCACTGGCACCGGCGGACGTGAACACCCGCGCACCGGCGCAGGGCCGAGAAGGCTTGAAGCGGTTGGCCGTGGAGAGCTGGCTGGACGGATGTTTGGGCGAGGGATTCGCCGCGTTGAGCGCGGCCAAAGAGGCGGAGGTCACGAGTGATCCACACGCCTTGAGCACGTTGCACCAGATCGCCCGTGACGAGCAGGGCCACGCGGAGTTGGCCTGGGACATTCTGGCTTGGTCCATGGCTCAGGGTGACGATGTCGTGGACGCCGTCCGGGCGGTCCGCGACGCCGTTCCGGTTCAGGAGCGAGGAGCGACGATCCCGCCCCAATGGTGGGTCGACGCCGTGGCGCAATCCCGAGCTCGATTGGACACGCTCATCGCAGCGGCGTGATCCATTCGCTTGTCTTGGGTTGAGCTGCTGTCATTGTCCACGATGACCGTGGCGTGGAAAGACGAGTCTCTGGGGACCGAAGTCGGGAAGGGCTGCAGCCCACGGACTGCAGCCTCCCAGAGATTCTTTGATTCCCCAACGGTTATTGGAGGTAATACCCGCAGGCAGACAGGCAGGCGTCGTCGCCCTCCTGGCAGGCGAACATACATTGCGGGAGCAACACTCCTGTGCCCACCTGATCGTCTTGAAGCTCGTCGTAGATGCATTCCTCGACGCACGGCGTGTTGCCAAAGGAGCAACCCCCCACGCATTCCGCCATGGACGCGTGGTCCGTCACGTTCCCGTAGATCCAGCAGCCGGTTGCCGCCGTAAAGAAGGCGGGGATGACGGGCCAGGCCCCGGCTGCCACCGCGGTGTACGCGGCGCCCATGGACGCCCCGGCCACTCCCGCGCCGATGACCGCGCCGGTGAGCGTGCCCACATAGAGGACCGAGGTGATCCCGAACCCACCGATGACCCAGGGGCAGGCCTTGTCGAGGAAGTTCTTGTCGTCGTCGAGGCCATTGAGCTGGCTCTCCATGTCGGTCCACAGATCGATTCCAACCGTGCTGATGGCCAATGCGGCCTCATCGCCACAGGTGTTTGTGTACACCGTGGCTTCGGCGATGCTCATTGTGGTCTTGCACATCTCGGGGCTCGTGAACTCCACGGTGAACGTCTCGTCGCCGTACCATGCGATGGTGGCATCCAGGTACGCGTTGCCGTCGGCGTTGATGCCGCGCATATTGTACTGGCCATCCACCTCGGCGACCTCCCACTTGACGATGGCATTGGGGGCACCCATGTCGCCACCACACCCCGAGCCCGCAAGGCTGGTACACGCGGCCTGACAGACCAGCGGAGCGGTCGCCGTCTCGGTCGCGGTGATTTGGGGCGCAGGGTCACACACCTGGTCACCAGAACAGCTCGCGTCTACCTGACAGGGGGCCTTGCAGAGCATCTGACCGCCGTCGTAGTGACTTACGCACTCGAGACCGGCCCCACACTCCACGTTGGAGAACTTGCACGACTGATTCGCCTCGGCGATGATTTTGACAGGCTCTGTTTCACAGCC
>CAUZBV010000201.1:0-6627 GCA_963578115.1 Myxococcales bacterium | reverse complement strand
AGTCCTTCAGACGGTAGCCGAGGACGTCACGGCCGAGGGTCAAACGCCACTCCAAGAGCACGGTGATCAGAAAGACGGGGATGGCCCACAAGAGAATGGTCATTGGGGATCTCCGGACAGGGCTAGAGATCCCCGCCGCTGAGCTCGCGGCGTACCACACGGGTGCCCGCCACCAGAGAGCGGAGCTTGGCCACGGCGCAAACACGTGGCAGCTGCTTCAACCCACAGTCGGTGGTGATCCAGACCCGCTCGGCGGGGACCACGTCCAGCACCTTTCGGATCCGCGAGGCCACCTGCTCGGTGGTCTCGATCTCCAGAGAGCGCACG
Organism: Myxococcales bacterium; assembly: GCA_963578115.1. Classification (GTDB taxonomy): domain Bacteria; phylum Myxococcota_A; class UBA9042; genus CAUZBV01. The sequence continues at coordinate 6,300 of CAUZBV010000201.1, read as the reverse complement.
TCGATGACACCGGCGGCGACGGTTTTGTTCTGCGGGAGGTCGCTCAAAAACGCAACGTCTTCCATCTCTCGGCAGGCAAAATCCAGCACAAACTGCTCCACGTGGGTGTCGAAGTACCGGTGCAGGATCTTCTCGTAGCCGCCCTCCGTCATGCCGTGCATCTTGTTTCCCCAGGCGTTGCCCAGGCAAAAATGCCAGGAGGTGTGCACGCCCTGGGGGATGTCCGCCAGGGTGCGGTTGACCACGTCGGCCACCCACTCAAAATCTTTTTCCCCGCTGAGATTGGGGATCCAAGCGCCCAGATCTTCCAACTGAATGTGGCGACAGCCCGCTTCGATGAGGTCGGCGATCTCGGCGCGAAAGATGTCGCTCAGGGCGTAGGAGAGCTCGTAGCGATCCTTGACCGGCCCGCCGCGAAAATGGGCCATGGTCGAGAGCTGCACTGGACCGGCTCCGACGCAGGCTTTGATGGGCCGCTCGGAGTATTGTTGGGCCTGGCGGTAGAGGTGCGCCAGGCGAATCGGTCCGCGCTCGATGGGACCGTCCACGCCCACGCCGCCGGCTTCGTCCAACGCCCATTGGTCGTGCTCGCCAGCCGACCGTCGGGCCGGGTGCGGGAGCTTCTCGGATCCGAAGCCCTTGATGCGCTCGAACCAATACCAAAGGAAGGATCCGATCCCCATGCCGTAGTCATCGAACCACATCTGCCCGTCCGAGAGGACGTCCAGACCCGCCTGCTGCTGATCGACGATCACGGTACGCACGGCGTCGTCGAAGGCTTCGGCGTGGTGGATGACCTTGAAAGCTTCCAGAATGTCGCGACCTTCCAGTTGGTGTCGAAACCAGCTGGGCCGCGGATAGGAGCCGACCATGGTCGTGGGAAGAAGGGTGCTCATGACAGTCCTCTGTGGGGCTTGGTGTCTGCGTGCGTGGCAATAGCAAGGTTTAGGGGTGTGTTCAAGTCTTCTCAAACCCTTTCTAGACTGGAGCCGTTGGTCTGGGCGGACAGACCCGAACGATTCCGCACAAGGGCCGGCGCTTCGCTTGTTTCCCCGCATCCATTCTTGCTATGTTGCCCACCACGGAGGTGACGAATGAAACGTACATTGGTAGTGGCTCTACTGGCGATAGCCCTGGGATGTTCATCCAAGGACAGTGAGGGCACGCCCTTGACCGACACGACTGACCCCAGCGACACGGCCACACCGGAAGAGACAACGACTCCGGACAGCACCACGGTGCCCGACACAGCCGCACCGGATGCCGGATCGCCCCCCGATCCCGACCCACCCCCTTTCTATCTGGGCGGCGATCGGCCGGCCACCTACTTCATGCCCTTTGACTACGACAAGATGGTCTCCATCCCGCTCCTCATCTCTCTCCACGGGTTTACGGGCTCGGGGGCTGGGCAAGACATCTACTTCGGCCTAAGCAAGGTCACCCAAAAGAACGGCGTCATGCTCGTCATCCCCGACGGCACGACCAACCCCGACGGCAATCAGTTTTGGAACGCCACCGACGCCTGTTGCGATCTCTGGGGGTCCGGCGTCGACGACGTAGCCTACATCAGCGGCCTCATCGAAGAGGCCCAGACCTACTTCAACATCGATCCCAAACGCGTCTACCTGGTGGGCCACTCCAACGGCGGGTTCATGTCCATGCGCATGGCCTGTGACCGCTCGGATCTCATCGCCGGCGTGGTCAACTTTGCGGGCGCCACCTGGTGGGATCCCAGCGACTGTGGAACACCCGATCCCGTGGCCGTACTCCAGGTTCACGGCACCTGGGACACGACCATCCTCTACAAGGGAAAGACGCCCCACGAGGGCGATCCGGCGGCCGTCGAGGTGAATGTCGATACGTGCCTGACCTGGTCGTGTCCAGACCACTACGGCGCCTGCATGGAGAACGAGGCGTGCAAGGCATATTACGATTGCTTGATCGGTTGCTCCCAAAAACCCGGGGCGCAAGAGTGCTACGGCCAATGCTGGGCGACCTCGCCCAACGAAGCCAGGGTGCTCTGGATGCCCACCTTCACCTGCGGCCTGGGCGCCGGATGTTATACCAAAGACTGGACCCAGAGTTGGCCGGGCTATGCCGGCGCCGAAGAGAGCGTGTCTCGATGGGCGGCGCGGAACGGATGCGACGACAACACCAACACGGGCGTGGCCATCGATCTCATCGACGAGGTGGCCGGGACCGACACAACACCGACCCGCTACACCAACTGTCCCCAAGGTATCGGAGCCGAGCTGTGGACCATCGAATACGGTTCCCACGTGCCCGGGTTCAACGGGAACTGGGTGCCCGCGCTGGTGAACTGGCTTTTGGAGCAATCCAAACCCTAGTATGCTGAGCGGGGAGCGGCCTGTACCCGACCCTTCAAAACGGTGTTCGGGCCCACAGGCTCCATGCATTAGACAACGCGTCTCCATGGTGGTTTACTCCCCGACTCGACTCGCCAGCAAGCGGGAGTGGGGCCGCTGCGATGGAACGCACCCAGGCCCACGTGTGCAGCAACAAACTTTCAACATCTTTTGAGGGCAACCATGAACGTTTTCACGAAAGGGTCCACCCAAATCATCGCAGTATTGGCACTGACCATGCTGTGGATCACACCCGCCTCGGCACAAGAGCGCGATCAACACAACGTGGCGGAGGAAATTCAAAAAAGCGAAATTCTGAAGACCTACCGTAGCGGTCATGGAGTCGGAGAAAACACCTCGCAAATCAACCGAGGCATGGTGAACCACCCATTATTGAAGAGCCTCCAAAAGGACTGTCGTTCCTCCATCACTCGATGCTCTGTGGGCTGGAAAGCCGTGGCGGGAAAACACATTGACGGAATGGGACAGGTCTTCATGGACGCACTGGCGGTTCAGAAATGGACCGGCCGTCATGGTTGCGCAAAAGAGCCCCAAGTGTGCGGTCCGAAAGGCGATCAGTGGTCTTTTGAAATCGAAGGAGCCAACTCGCGCATGGGGTACCCCACGGCCATCCGAGCCGCCAAAGGACTCGCCCTCTATCCAATGGACGGCGCCAGTGACGCCATCGCCAACACCATCGACACCGCCAAGAAACAAGGTGAACTCTGGAAGAAGGAAGTGGGGGTTCCCTACGAAAGCCTGTTTTACCTGGGGGCCAAAGACAAGCTCCCCATCATGCTCAAAGGGTTGACCTTCAATGAGAGAAATGAGGACCGGGCGCAGGTCCTGCCTATGTTGACCCACCTCCCAGCGTGGACCCTCTCGCCCGCTCAGGTGGAAGAGGTAGCCAACTTTTGCGTAGAGTTGTTCCCCTCGAACGACGAGGACAAGAAAGCCATCGCGGCCTGCATTCGGTATTTGGGCGTCGTTGGCACCCAAAACAGTGACGCCAAAGACTTCATCGCCAATTTTGCCAGTGGCCAAGGCGACAGTTGGCTCACCCTGCACGCCATGCGATCGGTGGCCGGCTTGGGACTCAAAGACGCCAAAGAAAACCTCCAAGAGAACGTCCAAAAAGCCTACAGCCAGCGCACAAAACGCGTGCGCAAAGGCCGCAAAACCGTGGAGAAGAAGGTCGACACCTGGAACGCCAACTGGAACGCCATCCCGTCCGCCGTCGCCTTGTTCAGCATGGGCGACAAGAAGATGGCCAAAACCCTCGCCTATTGGCTCGGCTTTGAAGAACGCGGTGGTTCGGAAAAGATGGTCCACGGCCAGGCGTTCCGCCTCTTGGCGCGCGAAATCAACTTTGCCAATCCCAAAGCCAAAAAGAAGCTACTCAAGATGGTCCTCAAGACCTGGAAAAAGGCCGAAAAACTGTCCAAGAACGACCGCGGCTTTGAGACCGACCTGTTCACCGCGTCCCTTGGACTGTGCCAAATGGGCGACAAGACCGTGTTGGACTTCCTCATGAAGTTCATCACCGGCAAGAAGGGCCGCGACAATGACATTCGAAACATTCTCAAGTCCTGGGGCGGCAACACGCAAGAGCTGCTCCACGGTGGGAACTCCAACATCGGTATTGGACGCTTCCCCGTCGGCAAAGGTGGGTTCTCCCCCGCCGATGCCCAAAAGGTGGTCGATACCATCAAGAAGCGATTCAAGTTCTGGACCGATGAGACGACAAAAGGGCTCGCGATCACCGTGATGCTCGACATCCAGGCGCGCATCAACGCGGTCAACAACAAGCTCTAAACGACGCTACTCAACAGAATCGGCTCGCTCATGGTTTTTTAATGGGCGAGCCGGTAATCCAAACCCGAGTCGGGCGCCACGGGTCTCGGCCCGTACCCCGGCCATTCAAAGGGGTCTCGTCTAGAGAACTTTGAACACGTGTGTGGTGTAGCCGTCAAACTCCGGAAATTCGCAGGGTGGCGAACCCTCATGAATCTGGGTGGCCACACCGCTGCCTTCAATGATCGCCTTGTAATCCCGCGACCAAGAACGTTCGGTACCGCCACGACAGTTCTCAATAAAAATGAGATACTTCCGAGCCACACGAGCCAAGTCCACGAAGAATTCATCGGGCGTGGATGGATGAAGATGCATGAGTACGGCCATGGAAAAGACCAGGTCGAAACTCTTGTCGTCGATGCGCTTGATTTGTTGGACCGCATCGCCGGAATACACCGTGGATTCATCCAAGCCTCGATACGTTTGGCGGAGCAGTCGGATGGCATGATCACTGTATTCAATGCCCGCAACCTTCATGCCTTGTACTGTGGCAAGGTAGTTGAGATTGCGACCCGCGTTGCAGCCGATTTCAAGCGCCGACGCGGTATTCGGACAATGCGTTTCGATTACTTCCCCAAGATATTCGCTCCGGCCAACCGGCGCAATATAGTCTTCCGCAGCATTTATCGTGTCGGCCGGACGGGCCCAATACGCCAAGAGATCGTCGTGAGACGGATAATACAAGCGAAGGGCCAACAAGTGACTATGGGTTGTCCTGGCCAACCGACGGGCCTCTGCCGGTGCAAGGTGGTCTATGTCAACGTGCGTATAGACAAAACCGTCTCCGACCGGGATACGCCAACCCGTAGGCTCCCCTTCCACGATGGAGCAGTTTAACTCGCCATCCTCTTCGACTGAAAAGAGGACTCGTGGGTTGGCTGAGTAGGACTCAAAGAGGTGCGCCAATTCTGGATTCGGTTCAAACAGAAAATCCACTTCCCAACAATCGTCTCTTCGGACGAACGTGGTGGAGCGTTCGGGTAGATTAAGGTTCATGAGAAATCCTCAGGGGGGGGGAGGTCATTCATCGACGAGACGGTGTCACTCAACCGTCCCTCGAATCCGTCCGGGCTGGGATATGTCCCCAATGAGAAACCCGGTCGGCTCCATCTTGTTATCGGGACCATCGACCCCAGACTTAACCGAAAGTCGCAACCCATTCGGTCCCACCAAAGCCGATACGGGACAAACGCCTGATGCATTGTTCGATGCGGCGTCACAAGTGAACCACGAGTAGACTGCTCTGGGCAGAATCCGGCCAAGCGCCCAGCGCCCTCAGATGTTGGCCTTGCCCGTGCGGTTTCGCCACAGGAGGACAGCGAGGACCGCCATGGAAAAGAGCGACGCGCCCCAGAGCGTCGCAAACACCGGCGTCACATCCTCGGGATTTTGTTCATACAGCCGCGAGACGACGACCTCCTGGACCACCGCGCCCAAGGACCCGGTGCCATTGATGATCCCCGCCGCCGCCACCGCGGTCCGCGGGGTGCCAATGTCCACAGCGCCCGCACCCGAAAGCAACGAGTCGGGGCCAAAGAGCATGAACCCGATGAGCGCGAGGCAGGTCCCAAAGGCCAAGGTCGACGACCCACCAAAGCCGAAGAGCCCCGCGCAACCCAGCATCATGCCGACCAGCATGATGAACGAGGGCAGCGCACGCCGTCCGCCAAAGAGCTTGTCGGACATAATGCCCGCGACCACCACGCCGGCGAACCCGGCCAGATCAAAGAGGGTCGCCAGGTAACCGGCGTCGTCGGGAGCCAACCCAAAGTTGTTCTCCAGGAAAAACGGGGCCCAGCTCCAGAGCGCGTAGCGCACAAACTTGATCCCAAAATAGAAGGTCCCGATGAGCCCAATGTTGATGATCAAATTCCGGGTCCACGGCGATTGCGCCGGGCTCGCCACCGCCCCGTGAACCGGGGCTGTGTCTTCTTCCATCGGATCGTCTTCAATGGGCGCCAGGCCCACGTCTTCGGGACGATCCCGTTGAAAGAAGTACACGATAAACCACACGCCAAAGAGCACCGCCGAAGCCGCCAAAAACGCGCCTTTGGCTCCCTGGCGGGCCAACCAGAAGGCG
>CAUZBV010000200.1:0-6643 GCA_963578115.1 Myxococcales bacterium | reverse complement strand
GCGCCACGTGTACGACAACGCCGCCGAAGCGGTTCGTCGCCAAATCGTCCAACTCCAAAACGGCTCGTTTCGCTGCGCCATGGACGACGGATGCGCCATTGAGGTGGCCGTCACCATCGACAACGAAAAGCGCTGTGCAGCGGTGAATTTTGAGGGGACATCGCCCCAGCAGACCACCAACATCAACGCACCACAGTCCATCTGTAGAGCCGTGGTTCTCACCGTCTTTCGAACGCTCGTCGACCAAGACATCCCCCTCAACGCGGGGTGCCTGGAGCCCATCTCCATCGTGATCCCGGCGGGCAGCATGCTGGACCCCACGTACCCGGCTGCGGTCGTCGCAGGGAACGTGGAGACCTCCCAAATCATCGCCGATGCTCTCTTTGGCGCGTTGGGCGCCATGGCCGCCAGCCAAGGCACCATGAACAATCTGACCTTCGGCAATCAGACGCACCAATACTACGAGACCCTCTGTGGGGGAACCGGGGCCGGCCCTGATTTTGACGGGACAGACGCAGTTCACTCCAACATGACCAATTCGCGGCTGACCGATCCGGAGATCCTGGAAGACCGCTACCCGGTGCGCGTCGAGGCATTGGCTATTCGACCCGACAGTGGGGGAGCGGGCCGACACCGCGGCGGGCATGGGACCATCCGACGCATCCGATTCCTCGAGGCCATGGACGTATCCATCTTGTCGGGTCGTCGGAGCACTGCCCCCCACGGCTTATTCGGGGGGGAAGCGGGCCAATCGGGACGAAACCAGGTGGTCCGTGCCGACGGCCAGGTGGAGTCACTGGGCGGTCGCGCCACAACCACGATGAACCCAGGCGACACCCTGGTCGTGGAGACCCCGGGCGGCGGCGGATACGGTCCAACGAAACCGGAATAATTCCGGTTTCTGCCGCAGAATTTCTGCTACGATTCGGCCATGTCGTTGGCCCAAATTGCACAAGCACTCAGCACCGCCGTGTCCCCGCTCCAATTTGGGCCACCGGTCACCCACGTCTACAATCCCTTGGACTACGCATGGCGTTGTCACGAACAATACTTGGAGCGATACGGCAAAGGCCCCAAAGAGGCCGTGTTCATGGGCATGAATCCCGGCCCGTGGGGGATGGCCCAGAGTGGGATCCCCTTCGGCGAAGTGAACCATGTGCGGGACTGGCTGGGGATTGATGAACCGGTTTCAAAGCCAAGGGCGGAACACCCCAAACGCCCTGTGCTGGGCTTGGACTGCCCCCGCAGCGAGGTCAGCGGCGATCGGATTTGGAGCTGGGCCAAGCAACGTTTCCCCAGCGCCGACGCCTTCTTTGAACGCTTCTTTGTGGTGAACTATTGCCCCCTCTCGTTCATGGAGGAGAGCGGCCGAAATCGCACCCCGGACAAGCTGCCGACCTCCGAACGCGAGCCCCTCTTTGACGCCTGCGACCACGCCTTGCGCCAGACCATCGAAGTGCTTCAGCCCACGATCGTCATCGGGGTCGGAAAGTTCGCCGAAGACCGCGCCCGCCTCGTACTCAAGGGCATGGACGTACCGATCGGCCGCATCCTCCATCCGAGCCCTGCGAGCCCCTTGGCCAACCGCGGCTGGGCCGAACGGGCCACTGCGGAGCTTCAAGCCTTGGGGTTTGAATTTTAGGGGCACTGGGGAGACGGAATCACCAACTCGTTGTTGTCCTCGCGGCATTCGGCCAAGAGGGATTGGCCCTTGCCGTCGTCGGCCACGATCACCAACGTGGCTCCCGCCAGGTGGCCCAACGCCACATCAAAATAGAGGGGCTCGCTGACCGCGCCCGACGGCAGCACTTCCGAAACGAATTGGGTTTGCAGATAGGTGCGGAGGCCGTCTTTTTCCGCATAGGCCGAGATGGGAACGCCGCCGGGAATGGCCGCGACCCCGCCGTTGCCCAAACGAAGCGCAACCCGAGCGGTCCCCTCGGCGCACAAATCCGAGCAAACACCCAGCAACTCGAGCACCGCGTCCGAACGTGCTCCTCCCGTGTTGGCGCTCAAATCGCCGGACCGAAAACTGTTGTACGAGAGCCAGTTCGCTTCGGGGCTCTTGGGGATTAACGAACGATTCTCCACGTTCGTAATGTTGTACCCATGTTGATTCCATACCGGGCGGCCGGCCTGCCATGAGCTCGCCTTGTCGCCCACCACGGACACACCCACGAGCGTGCCTCCCCCACCCTGCGCCGGCAACGAGTGGGTGTAGACGATCTCGGCATGACCATCCCGATCCACATCGACAATCACCGGATATTCCGAGCACGTCGCCGAGTTGTGATGCGTGCCCTCTAGTTTCACGTTGCCTGTGGCCCCGTCAAAGACCCACAGCCTGGTCTCGTCCGCATAGACGACCTCGGCAGATCCGTCGCCCTCAAAGTCGAACACCGACGATCCGGTGAAACCCGAAGACGCATCCTGCGTGGAACGTTTCCAGAGGGTGGTGCCGTCCGTGTCGACCACCACGTATTGCCCGCGACCCGCCACACCGATCTCAGGCGCACCGTCCCCGTCAAAGTCCGCCACGGTCGGGGGACCGATGCGGTCGCCGGTGTAGTTGTGGGACCACAGGACGGTCCCTCCGGCCGTCTCCAAACGAAGCGTCCCATTGTGGGCCACAACGATTTCGGGGATCCCATCGCCCGTAAAGTCGGCCAACGCCACAAAGCCGTCCGAACGTCCGGTGTACGCCATCGTCTCACCATCGGCGTTGTAGCGGGCGTTGCCCACGACCACGCTCTGCTGTCCATCACCGTCCAGATCTCCCGCGATCCCAATCATCCCCAAACCCTCAGGATGTCCAGAACCTTTTCCGTGCTCGCCGATGCCCCGAACCAGTCCCGTGAGCCCGTCCAGGATCACATTGCCCACCACGATCTCGACGGCACCGTCTCCATTGAGATCGTACAAACCCACACCACCACACCGAATGGACTCGCCCCACGGAACCTGGCCGTGCTTCCATTGCTCCGTCCCGTCGTGGGAAATGGCGGCGATCCCGTTCACGCCCGCCACCACCACCTCAGGCAGTCCGTCCCCATCGATGTCTCCAATGGCCGGTGTGGCGGGAAGCTGGGAATCGCTGGTGGTGGTGGTGCTCAGCACATAGGTCCAATGCAAGGCATTCCCGGCTCCTGAGAGCGCCACAAACTGCCCATCGCGGTTTCCAACCACCACATCCGGGATGTCGTGGTCATCGATGAGACCGTCGCCGTTGTCGTCGTTGAGGTTGCCCACCACGGGGGCTGTGTGGGCGTCTCCGGGAGTCGTGGACGTCCACTCCAGCACGGGCTCAAACGCGCCCGCTGCCACCGGTGCACACAGCGGATCGACGGCCACAGGATTGTTGCCCCAAGACTTTCCCTCACACAGGATGGCTTCGATGGGTGCCACGTCCTCAGTCGACACGCTGTCCCGAGGCCCTCGTCCTTGAAGCACCCCCCCTTTCTTGTGTGAGTCCGTGCACGCCACACACCCTGCAATCATCCAGACAATGGCCCAACGAGCTCCCATACCCTCAGAGTACGAAACCCGTCAAAGCACGGCAACCGAGGGGTAACGCCAACCCAAAACGACAGCATGAACAAGACGGAAATTTGAAATTATTATTACTTTTACCCTTGCAAATTCCGAAAGTTGTACTATTATTTGCACTGACCGGCCAGTGCAGCACATTGGAGGACTGATGCCAGCAATCGCGTCGATTAACTTGGACAATCGCTCCGTTCGACGCATCCTCCGCGCCGCCCGAAAGTCCTTTGGCCGCTATGGTTATCAAGGGACATCCCTCAATCGTATCGCCAAAGAAGCCCAGGTCAGCAAATCGCTGTTGCATTACCACTTCGATTCCAAAGAACACCTCTTCTTGGAAGGACAACTTCAACTCTTTCGGGACATCCTCCAACGGGTCCGTCAATTTTCAGGGGGCCCCGGGCCGTCGGCCCATCAACTCCACGCCGCGCTGGAAGAGGTCATGGTGGCCCTGGAACAGGACCTGGATCAGATGCTCGTGTTGCTGGAACTCCACAGCGTCGCCGAATCGGTGCCCGGCATGCGGAAGCACTTGGATGAGTTCATGGCGGACGTGGAGGGGCTGATTGTGGAGGGGCTTCGTAACATTTTGGGGCCCGCAGCCGATGCGTTGGCGTTTCCGCCCGAGCGGGTGGCGCGGATGCTGCGCACCATCTTTCATGGGCTGGTGGTGGAGATGGCGTTGGCTTCCAATCGTACGACAAGAACACGTGTACGCGAAACCTTTGACGATGTGCGACAGTTGTTTCTCGCGGTAATGACACCGCACATGGTGTAGGAGACTGACATGGTGGAATTCTTTCGACGAAAACGAACCATCCCCTACAAGATGTTCGACCGTGCACATTACGGTTTGGAAGCCAAGAACGCTCGTATCCTGGAGCGGATTTATCACAAAGGGCAAGCGTTGGCTTGGGATGGCAAGGAGGTGTTAGAGAGCCTCATCGCCGAACACGGGACCCCCCAAATCGATGACGATAAGAAAGAGGCCCTGAGTCGAATTTTTGGGATCATCATGTGGGGAGAGTTGGCGGCCTGGCGTATCAGCGCGGAGCTCGCGGACGAGCTGGAACCACTCGAAGCCAAAATGGCGGCCACCAGCCAAGCCTTTGATGAAGCCCGTCATTTCTACGTCATGCACGACTACTTGGCTGCGGCCAATGCGCTGCCCAAGAAGTTGGAGTGGGCGCCGCGCGCGTTGCTCGAAGGCGTGATGAACGCCGATCATCTGACCAAGAAGCTTATGGGCATGCAGCTCATGGTGGAGCCCATCGCGCTGACCCTGTTTCATTTTGTAAAGAAGATGAACGTCGAACCGGTGCTGACCCACTTGCTCCCATACTATGAACGGGACGAGGCCCGGCACGTGGCGTTGGGCGTCCAGTACCTACCGGCTATGCTCTCGCAAATGTCCGTGGCAGAACGGCTCAGCCTCTTCGCCCACCAGTTCCGCCTGCTCACCTACGAGGTCTGGAGTAACTCCGCCATCGCCAAGGACATGTTGGTTCTGGGTGTGGACCCCCGCGAGTTGATGCAGGTGGGCCAAGGCAAACAAACCATGGCCCTCAACATGGTGTTTTCCTCCATGAACATGGAGTCGGATCTCGGCACCCGCGTGCTGAATCGCTACGCATCCAGCCTGGTCGAACTCACCCTGCCGGATGGCTACGAAAACAGCCGTCTCGCGGATCGACTGAAACGATCCTGGAATGTGCTGAGACACGGTGCACCGGTGGAGCTCGTGCCATTGACACCGGAGATTTCGGAGGCGGACACACCGTTAATTTACAAGGACAAAGCGCCCCGAAAACCACGCCGCAAGAGCGCGAAGAAAAAGCCCACCCTCGTCCATTAGGACGGTGCGCTATGGCGTGGTGGGCTCGCCACCCTTCTTGTTCTGACTGAACCCAAAGCCCTGCAGATCACAATTCGATGTGTGCTGAAAGACGCCGTTTTCATCGGCACCCAACGCGGTGTTGCTGGTGGCGTTTCCGTCAAAGGCCAGCGTGGACTCGGCGAAACCGAGGAGCACACACATCTCTTGGTCGCCAATACCCCAGCCCACCTTCTTGTCGGTCGGGTTCTTGAATCCGCAGCGGAAGGTCAATCCCTTGGCGCCGGCCAAATCGACCGGCGGATCAAACACACGCCCAAAGGGATCGGCCGTAAAAGAGCCCAAATTGAAGAGCTCCTCGCCGTCTCGCTCACCGCCGTAAATGGCCACATCAAATCCGTTTCCCAGGGCATGGTAGTGAGGCAAGATATAGTGCAATTTGAGGGCCAGCGGCTGCTTCAGCACGTCCTGATAGAGGGCGTCAATGTCACAGGAGGACGTGACCTCGCTCTCCGCGTTGGGCTCAAGGTGTAGATCGTGGTAGGTCAACTGGAAAGGCGTCAGCTTGGTCGTCACCGTGTCCGCGTCCATGGTGTAGATAGTGAGGTTGAGTACCGTGGACAGCGGCTCCGGATACACATTAAGCAAGTGGGTCGCACCAATAATCCGCGAATAGGGCGGGATCCGCACGGCCACCCCCTCGCCAAATTTCTGCACGTCGTACACCACTTGCGTCGATTGGGCGTAGAGCACCCCGCCCGAGAGGGCCGACTCGATCTCCCCAAAGCCTTCGTTGTAACAGTCGTACCACGCGCCCGGCGGGTAGTCGTGCTTGCCTTCGGGCACAAAGAACCAGTTGGAGTGGTGGTATCCACCGTCTGTTTGAAGCTCCACGGCGTTGACCCACAACTCGCTTTCGTTGTTCAGGACCCAACTCTGGCAGAGGCTCTCAATCTCCTCACCGGCGGCCAGGGTGACCTCACCAAAATCGTGGGTATGGACAGTGCCTGCAATGGGCACGCAGAGCGCCGTGGTGTCTGGATACTGCCCGGCCGGACAGGATTCACAGTGGGCTTCAATGGTGTCGGTGGCACCGGCACAGCCTTTTTGAGCCATGCGACAGGTGGCGGCGATCGCTTCGCAGCCCTCCATCGAAGGACCTGGCGGTGTGGGATCGCTCTCCGCCCCCCCACAACCCACGAGGGCCAGTGCCAATCCGCTCAATGCAACCATCACAATCCGCTGAAATCTACCGTACATGAATCC
>CAUZBV010000199.1:0-6741 GCA_963578115.1 Myxococcales bacterium | reverse complement strand
GTCCGCCCGTGCCGCAAAAGAGCAGCGCGGCGATGGGATCGTGCAGTGCGCCGGCGTACTCCAAGCGCATGACGTCGTAGAGCACCACGTCCGCGGCTTTGCCAGCGGTCAATTGACCAATGTCGTCCCGCCCCAACACTTCGGCGCCGCCTCGGGTGGCCAAGCGCAAGGCCTGGCGAGCCGTCATGGCCTTCACGCCGCTTTGCATGCGATGGACGAGCATGGTGTTTCGCACCTCGGCCAGCATGTCGGAGGAATCGTTGGACGCGCTCCCATCCACGCCCAAGCCGATGGGCACACCGGCGGCGACCAGTCCCGGCAGGCGGCAGGTCCCCGAGCCCAAGCGCATGTTGGAGGTGGGACAGTGGGCGATGCCCGTCTTCATGGCCCCCAAGAGTTGGACTTCCTCGTCGTTGAAGTGGATCCCGTGGGCGTACCACACGTCATCGCCCAACCAACCCAACGCCTCCATGTGGGCCAAGGGGCGACGGCCGTAGTGCTCCAGACAGTAGGTCTCTTCGTCTTGGGTCTCGGCCAGGTGGGTGTGGAGCCGCAGGCCGTGGGCCCGAGCCAGCTCGGCCGATTGGCGCATAAGATCATCGGTCACCGAGAAGGGGCTGCAGGGTGCCAAACCCACGCGGCACATGGAGAGAGGCTCCGGGTCGTGGTGGGCGGCGATGACCCGTTCGCAGTCCTTCAAGATCACGTCTTCGCTTTGGACGCAGTCGTCCGGCGGCAATCCCCCGGCCGAACGTCCGCGGCTCATGGAGCCCCGGGTGGGATGAAAGCGGATCCCCAAGGTCGACGCCGCGCGAATGGTCCAGTCCAACAAGTCGTCGGGACTCCCTTTGGGAAAGAGATAAAAGTGATCGGAAGACGTGGTGCATCCCGTGAGCAAAAGCTCGCCCAGACCCACCTGAGCGCTGGTGTGCACGCAATCCGGATCCATGCCCGCCCAGATCTCGTAATGGGCCCGGAGCCAGTTGAAGAGCCCTTCGTCTTGGGCCACGGGAACCGCGCGGGTCAGGGTTTGAAAGAGATGATGGTGGGTGTTCACGAAGCCCGGCAAGGCCACCACATTCTGCCCGTCGATGGTCTCGTCGAGGTGATCGTCATTGGCCAACGCGTCGGCCACGGCGGGCCCGACGGCCTCGATGGTCTGACCACGCAGGAGGATGCTCTCGCCCCGGTACTCATTCCCGGCATCGTCCATGGTGGCGATGGCCAGACAGTCTTTGATCAACGTTCGCCGGGTGTCGGTCATGATTCGAGGGTAGCAGGCGGACATCGGAGGTCAACTGGACTGGGAACCGGAACGATTCCGTCACACTAGGACCAACTCCACAACCCCATTTCGCCGGTCACCACACCTGCGATGAAAAGCCCATACAAGCCGATCAACACCACCGCATGAGGCAAACGGAGCGGCTTCGAACGCAGCGTCACCAAGACCAACGTGCAGATCCCAAGCATGAGGAGACACAACTCGTAGACTCCCACACCATCCGTCCCTGTGGACACGGACAGCGACTGATTCCGAATGAGTCCGTAGGCGAGCAAGGGCAACCCGATGCAGGTGGTGAGATTGAACGTGTTGCTGGCCAACGCATTGGAGATGGCGTCGTCGTCATTGCCCTTCAACGCGTCTTTTACCGACAAAATGGTGTCGGGAACGCTGGTGGCCGCCGCAGCCAGGATCAACGCAGCGAAGTAGGGCGCGATCCCCAAACCATCGGCAGCCGCCATCACGGCCACCGTCAGACCATAGCAAACCACACCCAGACCCATGAGAGCGCCCATCAGTGAAGTCCACGCCAGCATGGGCGTGAATCTGCGACCGGCGACAAAGAGCGCGTGAAAGTCGAGGAGCAGGAGCGCGCTCCATCCACTACGCGTCGATTCGTTCATCACCTCGCCCTCGTCGGGGACCTCGGTCTCGGTTGGATTTGATTTCCGATGATCGAAGAGGAGCCACATCATATACACGACATACACCGACACCAAACTGATGCCATCCACCCACGTAATCTCTTCGGCGCCGTGTAACACCACGAGAAGAACCACCATGGCCAACACAAACATCAGTCCATCTCGTACCAACACCGTACGTCGACGGATCGTGACCGCATTGTCGACCCGGCGCGTGCTCCAACGAACGGCCAATACGCAACAAGCCGGGATGATCGCGATGTTAAAGACCGAACTCCCCGCACAGGTCGCCAATCCAGCAGCAAACCCGTCCTTGTCGTCGTAGAAAAAGAGCATCATGAACGTGGTCAACATCTCCGGCAGCGAGCTGGCCACGGCGTTGAGAGTGGCACCCTTAATGCCCTTGGACATGTTGCGACCCAGATAGTCCGCCGCTGGTTCGAAAACATCACAGATCCGCATGATCAAGTAGCCACACAAAAGAACACTGAGCAGAGCTGTAATGAGAGACATGGAGATCACGTAGCGAGACGACGAGGGGCACTGTTGAGTACGGTAAGGGGTGCAAAAATAGGGCAACAATACTCGTTCATTGCGCCGATGGTACTCCCCCTATGTCATCATCACAAGCACATCCCATTCGCATGGTACGGCGCTTCCGGTGGAACGCGGACAAACCAATGTCTTGACAGTACAACGTCGCACTGTAACAATCAATCCAATGACAGCGAACGCAGGCTATCCTCTCTACGAATTATGCCAACGCGCCGGGGTCACCCCGCGGACCGTTCGCTACTACATCCAGCAAGGCTTGCTGGCACCGCCCGGCAGCTCGGGTCCCAAGGTGCGCTATCCACTCACGTACGTAGCCCGGCTCAAACTCATCCGATGGCTCCAAGACGTCCATCGTCTGTCACTGGGGGAGATCCGAGAGCAACTCGATGGGATGGACGCTGCTCAAATCCAAGAGTTGGTGGAGAGCGATGTCTCGCCTGCGACAGATTCGGCGGCCGATTACATCCGCAGGGTGACCCCCTTGAAGCCCAGCAGCAAACCTGCGGCGACTCCCGTGCCGATTACGTACACCCCGGACCCGCAATTCCCGAAGTCTGCCCAGTGGAAGCGCATCACGCTCCATCCCGATGTGGAGATCCAAATCCGTCAACCCGTCTCACGTAAGATCCAACGTCGTGTCCAACGTTTGATCGAAATGGCCCACAAACTCTTTGACCTGGAGATACGACCTTGACTCAATTTTCCGCCAAGCCCGACCGTCGTCACATTGAATCCGACCATCGTTCAATCCGTTACATCGCGGTCACGCTCACCGCGCCCATCAACTCCGACAAGAAGGAGAGAGCCCCGGTGCGCATCGCCTTCGTCATGGATCGATCGGGCTCCATGTTTGGGGACAAGCTGATGCTCGCCCGACAAGCCGTAATACAAGGAATTGGCCATTTGAACCCCGAGGACGAGTTCACCGTGGTCTTCTACGACGACGAGGTCCACACCATTCTCCCCCTGTGTCAGGCATCGGCAGAGAATCGGACCCGCGCCATCGCGCGCCTCGATGCGGTGATGGCCGGTGGAACCACGAACCTGAGCGGCGGATGGCTGGAAGGATGTCAACAACTGGCCACCGGCCTGGTGGAAGACAACGTGGCCCGCTGTCTCTTGCTCACCGATGGTCTCGCCAATCGCGGCATCGTCAACCCGACCACCTTGGAAGAGCATGCACACGAGCTCCACCTCCGATCGGTCAGCACCAGCACGTTTGGTGTGGGGGAGGACTTCGACGAAGCCCTCCTCCAAGGGATGGCGCGGGAAGGCGGAGGCCATTTTTACTTTGTGGAATCGCCCACCCAGATCCCGGATTTGCTGACGAGCGAGTTGGGGGAGACTTTGGACATCTCCGCACGCGATGTAGCGCTCAACCTGACGCTCCCCGAACAGGTGTCGGTTCATCCTGTCTCCAACTTCCGTTGTGACAAAACGCCGGGCGGCGCCAAGGTTCTGTTGGGCAATCTGTGCTCAGGACAGCAGCTGACGATCATCCTCGAGGTGAGCTTCCAGAAGGGGCCTGCTGGGCACAAAGAGCTCGTCTCCATCGCCGTGGGGGATCGGGAATGCGTGTTTTCAGAACACCGCAACGACATCGAATGGAGCCATGAAGCGGAAGCCACCAACTTCGCTCAGGCCTACGACATTGCCGTGATGAAAGAGGTGGTGTCCCAACGTGTGGCACGTGCGCGGCAGCATGCGCTCATGCTCAACCGCATCGGGGACTACGAGGCCGCCAGCGAACGGTTGAGTGGCACCGCCAGACGTATCCGACAAGTCTGCCATGATGCCCCCTGGACGGTCGCCATTGCGGAGTCGTTGCTCCGCGATTGCAAATCGTACGCACATCAAATGGATGGCATGTCACGCAAGCAGCTCTACTACCAACAATCCTCGAGCCTGACCTCCCGGGAGATCACCGGTCGTTCACGCTCAATTTTGATCCCTAGCGAATGGAGCTCGTAGACTTCCCTTCAACTGCCTTCGCTTGCCGAGCCTGAACACAGGCCATTTCAGGCGTCGGCGGAACCCTTCAATTGTGTCCAGTTCATCCTCCCGCACGAGGTCACCCCAGCAAAGACGTCGTGGCTTTCTCCTGGATTTGTAGGGGGGCTCTGCATCGGCCTTGCAACACTACTGTTTCGTTGCTTCCTCGACCGTCTCGACCGCTTCACCGGCTTGCTCTGCGGCCCCAACCGCTTTCTTAACACCGTCGATGGCTTCTTTGGCGGTGTCGACCGCCGTACCAAGGGTCTCTTTCACCTTCTTGGCCGTATCAATGGCGGACCCGCCCGTCTCTTTAATCGTATCGACCTTTTCCTGAATTTCCTTTGCCTTGTCGCCCACCGGCCCCTCCACCTGACTGAGCATTGGCAAGAGGAAGTAAATGGCCGCAGCCAATATGGCGGCATAAATTAGTGCTTTGACGATGGCTTTGAAAATCTTCCACAAAATGAAGAAGATCAGAAGCCCCGCAACGATCGTGATGATCGAATTCATCGCTTACCTCATCCGGTCTTTTCAGTTGCTACTGTGTTCCAGTAACGTTGGAGTATAACGCGTTCGCCGCGCACTGTCTCCTGACGTGAACCCCACATGCAGACCCACTATTTCCGGGTTTCCTGAGGATGGCGCGAAGCACAAAAGAGCCGTTCCTCGAATGAATGCGATAGCGATCCCTACGGAGCGAGAATTGCCTGAGTTTGATTCGGCCATGACCACGAGACCTCGCCACCCTTTCTTCTCGGCGCATTTGACCGCCACGGCTTCACCGCCTATTCTGTCGGCGTGAAAGTAGTCTCCCTGATCCTTGCGGTGGTTTTGCTGGTTCCAGCGACGGCGCTCAGTGCGTGGACAGCCGTCGATGGTTGCACGCCGATGAGCTGCTGCTGTTCGAATGCGTCGGAGCACGGAAGCGTGGACGGGCCGGACACGTGCCCCTGCTGCGTGCCGGGTGTACCCACGCCCAGCGTGACGCCGGCGGTTGTGCTCGACTCTGCAGCCCCAAGCGAACAAGTTGCCTTCGCGTGGGCGCTACCCACCCGGGTGGAATGGCCGGCTATCCAAGCCCTGCCGCTGGATCGTGACCTCGCACGGGGACCACCCTCCAACACCTCGATCCTTCGCCAAACCTGCCGAATCAACTGTTGATGCCCCGGCCCGCGTGCGGGTCTGTGAATGGGAACAAACAACAACGAATCGATAGGAATAACGACATCATGAAACGAAAACAACAATGGATATTGATGGCCACTTTGTTGGTGGCTTTGCTCAGCACCGGCTACGAAGCGGTGGCCCAATGAACCATGTGATCGAATCCAAACCTTCCGGTCGGAGGGTCCGCATTTGATATGGAGCTCGGCAGCGACGCCGCGCAACCCGAAAACATCACCCTGATGGGCCTGAGTTTCATGTACGGAAATTACGGCACCACGTATGAGGGGAACAATACCTACACCTACGCGGGTGAGAACGAAGGCATGAATGATGATCTCATCGAGGTCTTCATGACGACGCTTAGCGTACGGCATTATTTTGGAGACGGACTCTCCGCCGACTTCATGTTGCCGACGGGGATGATTCAGTACGATTATTTCGACAGCACCCATAAGCACGGAGAGACCGCACGCGCATCCGGGTTGGGAGACATCAGCCTCGGTGTGGGATACGAGCTCGGCACCTTGTGGGGCTCGGGGGGCTATCGCCCGAGTTTGGTAGGCCGTCTGAATCTCGCTTTGCCAACAGGAACGCACATCGACGTGGGAGAGCATTCGCACGACGCTGATGATCCCAGTTCCCCGATGGAACTGGGCGCGACGCCCACGTTACTCGCTCTGGGACTGGGGACCTTCGCCGCCAGCGCACGATTGGAGTACACCCAGTTCGTCCACCGCATGGTGGCCCTTCGGGTGCCGCTCTGGGCCAGACTCCCCTTGCATGAGAACGAAAAGGGCCTCCTCTTCGGTGCCCGGATGGGCTATGGATTGGGTGTCTTTGTGATGGCGACACCGGAGCTCAACTTCTCGACCGAGATCAGTGGTGTGTACGGTCTTCGATCGCATCATTCGGGCGAAGGCGAGGTGTTGAAATCCGGTGGTCACTGGCTCGCGGCCGAAGTGGGGATTGGCTACCGAATCACGGATCGAGTCCAAGTCAGCCTGAAGGGCCGTCTGCCCCTATACACCGCCCCCAATGGTCGGCAGCTGACCGAGACCTTTTCACTCACGGGTGGGCTCGCCATCCGGTTTGGTG
>CAUZBV010000198.1:0-6747 GCA_963578115.1 Myxococcales bacterium | reverse complement strand
CGCAACGAATCGAACGAAGCGTAGGGGTCGATGAATCCACCCCGGCGGCAATACAATCGGTCGGTCGCCGAGGAGGTGGGGTCGTAGAACACGCTCTCCCAGCGAGACTCAGGCACTGCGCTGATTGCGTCTACACCCGCTTCGATGTTGGACCAGTACGTTCTGAGATTGGGCGCACCTGGAAAGATGCACGCCATTCCGATGACTGCAATACCTTCCGGAGACCGCTCAGCCATCCCGTCCCAGCATGTGCTCGAGATCCGCACGCATCAAGACGACTTGAGCGTCCTCTGCGGCACCGTACTCCAGCTCCTCCAAGAACGCCTCCATGCCTTTTTCCAACTCGATGAGCGAGATACCGCGTCGTTCGTACTCTTTCTGGAGTTCGCTGGACACCATCCCGGCACCGCCCCAGGGTCCCCAATTGATGGAGACAACGCGGCCTTTAATGGATTCATTGAGGGAGAGCGCGAGCTTGTCGAGGGCGTCATTGGCGGCCGCATAATCCACCTGTCCCCGATTACCAAACGCACCGGACACACTGGAAAAGAAAGCCACAAAGCCCACATCCTCACGCAGGTGTGTCACCAAGGTGTGCGCCCCACACACCTTGGTCTCATACACCCGAGAAAATGACTCGCCCGTTTTGTGGCGTAGTAGCTGATCTTCGATAATCCCTGCCCCGTGAATCACACCATCGATGCGTCCATGACGTTCGTAGATGTCGTCCACGATGGCTCCGAACGAACCCGCGTCGCGTACATCCACTGCATGATAGGACGTGGTTCCGCCCGCATCACGAATGGCATTCAATGTCTGGCCAATCGCCCGCACCGCCAAGATTCGACGACTCTCTTTTTCGATGGCGACTACATCGGTCGTCTCGGCCCGGTTGATCAAGATCTTGCGCAACGAAATGAGGTCATCCGCCGCAGCCAATTCAGCGTCGTACGCTTCCAGTGTGCATAGTGTGCGCCCCATCAATTCAAAATGACAACCGTACCGTTTTGCCAGCGCAATGGCTGCATGTGCCGTGATGCCACGGGCACCACCGGTGACCAACACCACCGATTCGGTATCCAACATCAGGGTGCTGACCGCCTGGTGCGTATTCCGTGCGGCAGGTACTGCATGCAACACACGTCGCTGCTTGTCGCAGTATCCCACCTCCACCAATCCATCATTGGCCAAGAGCTCGTCAAAGAGATACTTCGCCAGCAGAGCCGGATCGTCGTTCACGTTCAGATCGACCGCGCGGATTCGAGCGTCCGGCCATTCGACGGCCACGCTCTTGAGAAGCCCAGCCAGTCCGGCGCCCGTGGGTGGAATGCTCCCGTTTTCCCGTCGACCGAATGCGCCGCCGAGACCACTGGCTCCCACCACCCAAAAAGCGCCGCTAAGCAGCGAATCTCGTACAGACTCAAACACGCGACACAGCACTGTTTCGACCGGATCGGGAGTGAGTGTTGCCAAATGGATGACGCCATCATAGGTCCACTCGCTCTCGCCAAGAGGAACAATCTCCGCCTGTGCGCCGTGCTCTTGCAGGAGACGACACAGATGCTCGGCGACGCCGTGTTGATCGCGGGTGATGGCGAACGATCGACCGTCCACACTCAGTCCATTAAACGTCAAGGGTGGCGCCGGCTGGACCTGGAAGAGATAGCGTCCGATGGGCATGTCGCTCACGCCATCGACCTCACCACCTACCCGCAAGGGCTCCTCGGTGTCGGTCGCTTCGGCGCTTGGTTCGCTGTCCGTGGCTTGATGGGCCTCGAGCCAATCCAAAATCCCGCGCAAGGTCTTGACCGCCGCCAACTCTTCGACCAACTCCTCCATGGGGCCACCGTCCTTGCTGGACATGCCCAGGGTTTCGCCCAACGCACCCAAAATTTCGATGCGCTTGATGGAATCAATGCTCAATGCGGCCTCCAGATCGAGATCCAAATCGAGCATTTGGGGTGGATAACCGGTCCGTTCGCTCACAATCCCAATGAGAATATCTTCGACACATTCGTCCTGATCGGGGGGTATCGTCTCAACGACGGACGGACGTTCCGCACTGGGCGCAGAAAGCGCGCGCTCTGTAACCGACTGCTCCACAGGCCGCACACTGGACGTGGCTCCCAAGTAACCCAGTAGAACATCTCGCTGATCCGCGACCAGTTGACGCATATTCTTGAGATATTCGAGCACGACAGTGCTCTTGTCCGCATCCTGCGGAGCCCCAACGCCTGATGTGACCATCGGTGGCGTCAACGTGGCTCCGACCGGCTCCGCCGGCTTGGGCGCTTCTTCCGAGGCCGGCCACGCCAGATGACCGTTCACCAACCACGTGGTGGGAGACAGCGTGTCGCCCGCAGACAGGTCGAGCCCCGTCACCACCCGAGCCTCAAAGAGGGCCTCCGCACGTACGGGGATCCCATGGACGGCAAGCTTGCCCAGGGTGGCGAGCAGATCGGCGATGTGGCCACGCCCATCGGCGCTACACGGTACCGCCACGTGCGCTTGATCGCCCAATGTTCGCCCCACCAGCCCCGTGAGCACACGGCCCGGTCCAACCTCTACAAAAACACGAGCGCCCGCGTCGTACATGTTCTGGATCTGTTCCGCAAATCGTACCGGCTCTGCAACATGCCGTGCCAACAACGCGCGGATCGCTGTCGGATCGTTTGAATAGGGTTCCGTCGTGGTGTTGGACCAAACGGGAAGTTTGGGAGCGCGGAGGTCCAACGTGGACAAGTGGTCGCCCAACGTTGTGCTGGCTCCCGCAACCACGGGACTGTGAAACGCACAGGCGACAGGAATGGTTCGGGCGCTCAGTCCCGCTTCACGCAACTGGTCAATGACCGCTTCGACGGCCTTGACGGGGCCCGAAATGACCGTCTGCTCCGGAGCGTTCATGTTGGCGATCACCACATCGGGCGAGTCAGCGAGCACAGCTGCCACAGAGTTGGCATCCGCAGACACCGCCGCCATGGTCCCGGGATCATCGCCGGCCGCCGCCAAAATCGCTTGGCCTCGGCGCTCACTCAAGGGAAAGAGATCGGCCTCCGTCAACACACCCGCAGCACAGAGCGCCACCAGCTCACCGTAGCTGTGGCCCGCCACCATGTCGGGCCGGATCCCAAAACGCTCGAGTACCGAGGCCGTCGCCAAATCCACCATGCCCAACGTGGGCTGCGCCACACGCGTATCGGTAATGGCGTTTTTCTGGGCTTTTCGTTGGGCACTGTCAAAGGCAGTGGGGGGATAGAGCGTATCGCGCCACGATTCTCCCAAGCGTAGATAATGGTGAAGCTCGGGGAAGAGAACAAAGAGGTCCGCCATCATACCGGCCCGCTGACTTCCCTGTCCTGGAAAGAGAAACGCCACATCGCCGGTCAACCCGTCGGCCAAAAAGACGCGATTGGGAAGAGCCTGACCCTCCAGAGCGAATTCGAGCGCTTCGATCAGTTCGTCGTGGTCGGCAGCGACGATGGCGACTTGAACCGCCCCGTTGCGCCCTTGCTCATAAACCGTGTAGGCCAAGTCCACCAACAAGTCGAAGGGGTGCGCTTTCACGTGGCTACAGAGCGCTTCCAACGCCGGAGCAACCGCGTCCATGTCTTCGCCACGGAAGAGAAAGAGTTCAGCGGGCCACACCTGTTGGGTGCCCGCAGTACCACAGCCGTGTGACGACAGGACCACGTGGAAGTTGGTGCCCCCAAAGCCAAACGCGCTCACGCCCGCACACCGATTGGTTGCGACCCAAGGGCGACTGTAATCGCTCAACGTAAATGGGCTGGTGTCCGCGTCGTAGGCGGGGTTGGGGCGGTCCACGTTGAGTGTCGCCGGGAGCACCCTGTGATGGATGGCCAGCGCGGACTTGATCAATCCCGCCATGCCCGCCGCACACTTTGTGTGCCCGATGTTGGATTTTACGGATCCCAGAGCACAACTGCCCGTCGCGGCGCCGGCTTCTTTGAGAACCCGCTCAATGGTTTCCAACTCTGTTTTGTCTCCCACCACGGTTCCCGTGCCGTGGGCTTCCATGAGTCCCACCGTGGCTGGGGAAATCCCCGCCGTCTCATAGGCACGCTGCAGCGCACGAACCTGGCCATCCGATCGGGGTGCGGTCAACCCCAGGCTACGACCATCACTCGAGCCGCCAAGACCTTTGACGACGGCATAGACTCGATCCCCGTCTCGCTCGGCATCGACCAATCGCTTGAGCACCACCACGGCGACGCCTTCGCCCAAAACGATGCCATCGGCCTGATGATCAAAGCTTCGACATTGACCCGATGGGGACAGGGCGTGAACACTGGAAAACAAGAGGTAGTCATTGATGCTGTTGTGGAGATCCGCACCACCGCACAACACCATATCGCTGGTGCCGCTGCTCAACTCCTTGACCGCAAGATCCACGGCAGCCAACGACGACGCACAGGCCGCATCCACCGTGTAATTCACACCCCCAAAATCCAATCGATTGGCGATTCGCCCGGCGATCACGTTGGCGAGTACACCGGGAAAGGAATCCTCAGTGAGCGAAGGCAGGCGCGATTCCAACGCCGGCGAGAGATCCCCTACAAGCTGAGGATAGACCGCTCGGAATCCATAAGCACCCGCCAACTCCGCGCCGGCCTCCGCACCAAAAATAACCGAGGTTCTGGTGCGGTTAAAACTCCGTTCACCATATCCTGCGTCGTCCAGCGCATCGCGAGCGACCTGTAGACTCAACAGTTGGATGGGCTCGATGGACTCCAGCGACTTGGGTGGGATCCCATACTCCAAGGGATCAAAAGGAACCGGATCGAGAAAGCCTCCCCACTTAGACGGTGTCTTTTCACCATTGAGCGAGTTGGGATCGTAATAAATGTCGGGATCCCAGCGTTGGCGTGAAACCTCCGTGATGGCATTCTCACCGGCAACCACATTGGCCCAGAAGGCATCTTTATTGGGGGCTTTCGGGAAAATACACGCCATGCCAATGATGGCGACGTCCATGGGCGAAGCGATGACCACAGACTCCTCTGCCGCTTCTGGCCTGACCAGCGCAGTCAACAACTCGTTCGATCGGTCGCACACCTCCGCGTGCAGCTCGGAAATGGTGGTCACGGCGCTGCGGAGGGAGGCGACTTGCCCCACCATGAACATGCCTTCGCGACGCTGCACCTCGTCGGAAACAGAAACCAGCTTTTGCTTCTCTCCTTGACGCTGTCCTCGACGGATCCCTTTTGCCGCAATGCGCAGACGCCCAACATTCAACTGTTCCAACGCCGCCCACACCTCTTGGGAACTGAGCCCCTGCGACAAGAGACGCTCTCGTTCCGCGCCAAAATCGTCCACATAGCCGGTCTTGAGGCACCGCGTCGCGTGACCGGGCGCGGTCTCCAGCAGCACTGTGTCGGATGCCCCGATAACCGCCTCTTGGTACCCCGGCAATATGGCACCCGTGTCCACGGCTTCCTGGGTAAAGAGATAGGCCGTCCCCATCAAGACACCCACATGGGCCCCACGAGCTGCCAGTGGTGCGGCCATGGCGGCCACCATGGCGGCCGACTGCGCGTCGTGAATGCCTCCAGCAAACACAACGGACACATCCTCCAACTGGTCAAAAGCCAGAAGGCGTTCTATCTGCATATTCCACAGCACAAAACTCGAACGTGGACCCACGTGTCCGCCGCATTCACGCCCCTCAAAAATAAATCGACGCGCACCTTCTTGGAGAAAGAGATCCAGAAGGCCCGGTGAAGGCACATGGAGATAGGTCTTGGTGCCGTTGGCTTCCAACTCTCGCGCCTGCGCGGGTCGACCGCCGGCGATGATCGCAAAGGGGGGCCGTATATCACTCAAAATCGCGAGCTGCTCGTCCCGGAGAGACGGAGGGACAAAGCCCAAGATACCCACGCCCCACGAGCGATCCGCCAGCCTCTCGGCCGTTTCGCTCACCAATGCCCGAACCTGCTCGCCTCGCATCAGGGCCAAAGCCAAGAAAGGCAATGCACCACCGTCCGAGACCGCACTGGCAAATTCGGCCTGATCGCTGACGCGCGTCATGGGTCCTTGCAGGATTGGATAGGTCGTGTTGTGTTCGATGGCCATGGGCGAATTCGAAGACAGCGGCGCCATTTCCTTGGCCTGCGAAAGATGGGTGTTCACGGCATTGGTCATCGCCGCAACGAGGGCGGACACCGTGCGATGTCGATCGGCCAATGTGCTGGCAAACGCCGCGTCTTGCCCTGCGGGTATCACCGACTCCGTGAGACTCTTGGCACCGAGCAGACCCAGCAAAACCGAGCGATCGGCTTCGCCTCGATCACAGAGGGTCAAGTCGGGGCGGGTGTAGACCCGAATACCGTGAAGCACCGTGGTTTCGCTGCCGTCCATGGCGCGAACGGCTTGTTTCACATCGGTGGGCAAGCAAGATTCGGCCAACAACGCGAGTTGACTGTCGAGGACGACGCCTGTTGCACCACCGGCGATGCATGCAGCCGCCGTGTGCATCCCAATGCCGCCCTGGACCCAAATGGGTAGGGTGATGCCCTCACGAATCAATTGCTGCAACAGAATGAAGGAGGCCTCGTCTCCGACACATCCTCCACTTTCCGATCCCTTTGCGATAAGGCCGGCCGCCCCGGCCGCAAGGGCAGTCTGTGCCTCTTGGACAGAGGTCACTTGGACAAAAATGGTCAGAGAACGCCACGAATCCATGGACGCAGAGTTGGGAAGGATGACCAACGACGCTTGGGGAGGCAACCA
>CAUZBV010000197.1:0-6753 GCA_963578115.1 Myxococcales bacterium | reverse complement strand
CTACAACGAGCAGGCTGAAGAGCAAGCCCATTCGACGGGATTGTTTTTCGCGGCGAACGAGAATGCCGAGAGATTGCACTAGGGCGTCTATTTCGTCGTCCGTGATCGGTGCCGTGGCGGCTTCGTGGTGATCTTCGTCCGATTCTTGGTGCGGCATGCGGTCCAGAACAGCCTGCTCAAGCGCTTGCTCTTGCTGCAAATGCGTTTCTGCTCGTCCGAAGAAACTCCCCTCCAGTACAAGCATTTCGTCATCGGTGTGCCGGTGCACCATCTTGTCCTCGACCGCCGCTGCTTCTACGACCTCGTCCTCTTTCATCGGTGGCGGACCGGGAGGTGCCGGGCCGGGAGGTGCCGGGGGCTTCTCCTCGGGCACCGATTCCTCCAACAAATCATCGATGTTCAACACGTCGTCGCTGGGCGCAGGGGCGTCATCTTCCTCGGGCGTTGTCGGGTCGGGTTCCGTGGGCGGAGATTCTGCGGAGGGTCCGTCCCAGCCCCTGTGTGCTTGTTCATCTGTGGTGGGTTCGTCGGATTCCGTCAGTGATTCGTTCGGGGCGGGTGGGTCGTTCGGTTCTACCGAGTCGGTGCCCTTGTCCTCCTGGTTCGCTACGGCGGGAATGGCTTCGTCGGCCATTGTGGAGGCCATGGCGAGGTCGCTCGTGTGGCCGTCTGGGGCTGTGGACTCGGATGCCGATGCATCGGTTGAGAAGGGTGGGAATGGTTCGGCCGGTCCCTCATATCCCTCCACGGGTTCGTCAGGCGTCGTGGCCAACACATTCGCTGGACCTTTCATCTCATCCACGGTGCTTGGCGATTGGTCGTGAAGGACGTCTTCACCGCCCATGTCCGGTGGCGCGGAAATTTGGGTGTCCATCGCCTGAAACCCTCTTTTCTTGTCGAGTCGCTTTAACGCTTCCCTTGTGAAGAGTGGTTCATCGGCGATGGTTGCCGTGTCGTCGAATGGTTCTGCCGGTCCAGGGTCGGCCACGGGGGCCGACTCGTCCTCAGCCTGTGGCACTGCGGTTGTCTCCGCATCGGTGGTGCCCAGTACCGGTGCATTGTCGCCGTTGAGCATTTGTCGGGGGTCTGTGATTTCCAGCTTCGGTTCGGGTGGCGAGCTGATCTCATCCGGGGGTTCGGGGGGCTGGGTCGCAGTATCGGGCAAGGGCGCTTCCTCTTCAGAAGCCGTACTCTCCGGTGTTTTCTTCGCGGCGTACTTGGGAGCGTCGACGGCCTCCTCCCCGCCAGGTTCGCCTCGGACCTTCGCCATGTAGACGGCGTAACTGGGTTCGGATAGAGCCATTTGCGCACGTTGGATCACAAGCGCGTCGTGAAAGGTGTCCAAGTTTCCTAACCGAACCCATTCGGGCATCCCCGGTTTCCAGACATAGGAACGTGGGGATAGACTGCGATCCGAAACCAAGCCACTGACTTCCGCATGGCTCAGGGGACCCCGTTGCTTTTTCTTCACGGCCACATACCACTCTTGGGCGTCAACCGGTTGCGATGGGGACGGCGGATGGGCCGGGGGCGGAGTGGCGTTGCTTGTGGGGGCAGTCGCTATCAGGACGACACCACAGGCCTTGCAAGTGACACGAAACCGACGCCCCTGGACCCGATGGTCGGCTACTCGATAGCGAGTTTTACAGCGTGCACAACGAAAGAGCATGGCTTCCCTGTCTTCGTCACGCCCTATTCAGGAGGGCGTACTAACCGCAGTTGAATATCGAACACATTAACAAGCAACGCGCGAGGGAACAAGGTTCGTCCCGGTTGGTCGTATTTTAACTGGGCTGCAACCATGAGGCTATCGCGAGTGTGCACATCCTAACGGTCTGTGACGAATCTGTCACAATTTGGTTCGGCGGCGAGAAAAGCACCTCGGAGGCATTGATGGAAAGATGCATAAAAGCAAGGTGTTATGGGCCGCGTCCTATTTAGGTGCGTTTCTTGCTTAAAACGTGGCCACATGCGCTTGGGTGTGCGTCGGGATTCTGGTTGACAGGTACTGAGCACGTCCATATGATGCGCGCACTTTGATTCTGGGCGGAAGACCGGCGCCCTGAATACGCACTTGTGACGGTCAACCAATTGAAGGATGAATAGAGCGATGCGAAGACTTGCAGTGGCACTTTCGACGTTAGCGTTGATGATTGGCGGAACGATGATCGTTTCGTGTGGCGGAGATTCGACAACGGACCCGACGGAGGACACCTTTACGCCTCCTGGTGACACCACTTCTCCGGGCGATACACCAGTATCCGACACGCCTGATCCGGATGACACAGTGACGTGTGAGCCTTTGTGCCTTGATGGTTGGCAATGTGGACCCGATGGCTGTGGTGGAAGTTGTGGTACCTGTGCTGTAGGAACCACGTGTAACCAAGCCAAACACAAGTGTGAAGCGGAAGGACCTCCGCCAGCCGAGCTTGCTGAGTTCGGTGAGCAGTGTGGCCGCAAAGGCGATTGTCAAAATGCGTTCTACAATGAAACCAAAGGCGAATGGGAAGCCAATCCCCAGTGGCCTGCATGCAAACATGCTCAGTGCGCAACGGGCGTGTGTATGGAGCCGGCTTGCACCAAGCCGTGCACCATGACCAAAGACACGCTGGATTCCGCAGGCAACCCCGGCGCCGACGGCATCGATGACCCCGATGCTCCTTTCAACGACTGTGCGGGTGCAGAAGACGGTATCATGGGGAGCGCTTATACCTGCGTAAACGCCAATGCGCTCGACAACCCTCAACCGAACACAATCTGTCGGCCCGGCACCACATTCAAAGAGTGTTTCGTGAGCGCGGATTGCCCAGGGGAAGAAACCTGTCAACTGAATTACATCGCTGGCGAGTATACGCTTCGCTGTATGACTGCACCCAAAGGCGCGCAGCCCATTGGTAGCGAGTGCAATCTGAACCCCGAAGACGGTGACATCATGCTGTGCGAGGCGGACTGTTACGGCATTGGTTGCGTCGGCTTCTGTCAGACTGACAGCGACTGCGCCACCAATGAGAATGGCTGTGGAGCCGATAACTGGTGTATCGACGATTCCGACACGGCTTGTACGGTGGATACCGACTGTAGCGCGTGGGAATGTGTACTGCAGAAGAATCTCAGTGGGGATCCCTTGGCCCCCATCGAATTTGACACATGCTACGCTCGTGTCTGTGATTTGAATAAAGACTGTAACGACGGTGACTATTTCTGTCGTCCCTATATCAATGGGGAGTACAACGACAACTTGGCGTGGGAAAATCGCTGTGTCGCCAAGCCGGCCAACTCGGTGGGCCTGGGCGAAGAGTGCGAAGACGATCCCGATGACAACATACCCAAGCCAGACTGTGGCACAGGCTGGTGCCAGTCTGGTACGTGCTCGGCCGTCTGCGAACAAGACGGACATTGTGTCGCCGGTGGTGCGGACATGCTCTGTGGTTGGACTGAGTACTCCTTTGATTACGAACCCAAAGACAACGTAGTCGACAACTACCTGCCCATTGGTCTGTGTCAGAAGTGGCCGGGCACGAACAATTCTTGTACCTCCAGCACCGACTGTGCGGCGAATCCCGGTGTGGAAGCCTGCAAGTTCATTGAAACCAAAGACACGGCCTCTGGTTCCTTTGACGGAACCGGGCTGTGCACAACGGTCGAGGCGAACATGGGTGACATCGGCGACCCCTGCGGTGGAAACAGTGGCATCTCATGCAAGGCTGGTTTCTGCTTTGGTACGAACGGCGAGCAACCCGGCTGGTGCAGTGGCCTTTGCGGCAAGACGGCGGATTGTCCCCAGGGGGCGACGTTGGGGACCTTCACCGGTGCGTACAACCTCGCGTGTATACCGTATCGCGTGGGTGTCGCGGGCACGATGGACGCCACGGATGATGACATTTATGTGTCCATCTGTTTCCCCGGTGCGGTCTATTTGGGCGGCTTTATTCCGGGCAATGGACTCATGCAGATCACTCAAGTGCCGAATGCGGAAACCAATACCGGATCGTCCCTGGCGGATTGTTCTGCGGACTATGCGTGTACAGACACGAAGGAGACTTGTGTGGTCTTCCATACGGCTCAAGGCAGCACGGGTCCCACGCACGTGGACTACTTGTGTGTGAACAACAAACTAAATATGCCCGAGACGGCCGCTCCAAACAGCCCAAGCGTGGTGGTCAACCCGAGTGCTTCGCTGGGTGATGCCTGTACCGTGGATGCTCAGATCAGCACGGACACGACCTGCGACACGTTGTATTGTCTCCCCGATGTGGGCGATGCGGGCTATTGCTCGGGATTGTGCAAGACCGACGCCGACTGTTCTGCGCTGGGTGCCTCGGGTACGTGCGACGACGTCATTGTGGTGGATCGTCAAGACGACAGCCAAGACGTCACGGTCAAAGCGTGCCGCAAGGCAGAGTCTTGTGTGTCGTGTAGTAATCAAACCGACTGCGCGTCTGGATACTCCTGCATCAATGTGGGTGGTCCCGGATTATTGGCCGAGTACGCGTGCGCACCCAGCTGCAGCGTTGACACCGACTGCGCAGGGACGGATGGTGGCTCCACGTGTACGGAGAGCATGGATAACAAAGGCAAGGGCGAGGGCGTCAACGCCTGTGCGCCTGCCGGAGGCTGCTAACCCTCCATCCATATCGTTTCGAGTAAGAGCCGTGGCTGTGTGGCCACGGCTCTTTTTTTGTCCGGTGGGTTTTGCCCTACAAATATTGGAAAAGGGCGAGCATGGCCACGACGTTCAGGACGAGGATGCCGACGATGAGCGTCATTTGAATGAACGCGCGTGCCCGAACAAGGGCCGTCGGCGGCGGCACGGGAGCGGCCAGGTCGCCCAACTCTGCGATGGCCTCGGCCAAGCGTACGCGATCTTGAATGCTGCTCTGAATGCCTACGTACACCGCCCACAGGACGACGAGTCCAAAACTGGCACCAATCCAGAGGAAAAACTGAATTTTCGCTGTTGTGTTCGCTAGGTCGGTGCTGGCCGCGTCGTGTGTGTGGGTATTGGTTCGTAAGGAAGGTGAAGTCACGATGGGAGCGCTGGTCCGAACATCCGCATGCAACACCGTGCTCAAGAGATCGTCGTCCTCCGGCAGTGCGTTGTGATAGACGGAATCTCGGGTGCCCTGCTCCGAAGGGTGATCGTTGAATCGAGCCTGGAGGGCGCTCAGTCGGTCTTGATCACTTCGGAACAGCCAGAGTGCTTCGTAACCGTCTCCTGGCGTTCCGAAATGGCTGTAGCACTGAAAACGATGCGCACCTTCCTCGGACATGGGAATCGTGACCAAGACGCGGCCATCCGGATCGTTGGCGTTGGGCTCTAGGTGCCATGTGCGCAACCAAT
Organism: Myxococcales bacterium; assembly: GCA_963578115.1. Classification (GTDB taxonomy): domain Bacteria; phylum Myxococcota_A; class UBA9042; genus CAUZBV01. Next base: position 1,412 of record CAUZBV010000197.1, on the reverse strand, counting down.
AGTCTCCTCGGTACAAGTCGCAGAAGATGGTGTCATCGTCGTCCCTCCGGATGACTTCGACCACAATCTCTGGGTCATTTCGTGCCTGAAGTACCCCGCTCGCGCGGAGAATGCATGCCCTGCCGAGCCCATGGAGCGTGGTTTCGGCTCTCCCCTCTTTGTCCTTGGCTGTCGCGGTGATTCGTAGCTTCGTGCTCAGAGCATGGAGAGTGAACTGAATCGTCGCTAGTCCAGCCGCATTGGTCCGCGCGATTCCGGCTGCAGGCGTGCCCTTGGTCGCAGACCATTCGATGGTGGCACCGACTACAGGCGTTCCGTTGGGCTCCGTGACCCGCAACCACATGTTCGAAGGCAGGTGCGTGGATATGCCTCGGCCCGTGGGCATGACCTCAATGGCCAGCGACTCACCGTCGGGAACCGTGTTGGTCAGCGGATGGTGAGGGGCCTCGTGGACGACCGCGGTTCCATCCAGCTGAATAGGGACTTCGATGTTTCGGGTTGTGCCATGGGTGTCCACAACCGTGAGTAGGAGTCGTGCGGATTGGGATGACTCTGTAGGGGCTTGCACGTGAATGTACGATGGTGTGGATCCCGGCCCCTTTTCAAAGGATAGCAAGACGCCCTTGTCTCCAGCCATGGCAACTTGGCGGACGTCGACTTGCATCCGAGCTCCTGCCTGATGGTCGTACGACGTGACCCGGAGCGGAAAGACCGTATTGGGCGCCACCACGGTGGGGCCGAATACGGAAATACTGACGTCGGATTTGGTGATGTCACGCGAGAAGTAGGCCGCACACACAAGGAACAAATAGAGACCCGCCAAGGCGATCAGGGATCGTCGAAAGGCGGGACGCTCAAACAGATGCGAGAGGACGTCAGGTCGGGTCTCGGAAGGGGGGGCTTTGGTCGCACCAGAATGGGTCACAGCCGACAGCGTATCGCAAAGCTTGTGTCCATGCGAGCTTGAGGAATAGAAAAAGTCCGACAAACGTGCGGCTGTGCGTCAGTTTGATTCGCACAGAAACCACAGAGTATGCCGAAAGAGTGGGTTCAAAAGGAGAATATGCCGAAAGAATGGGTGCAAAAGGCGCGAGGATGTCTCGCGACTCGGTGCGCAATAGCGTCCGTCCGCGTTTCTTAGCCGCGGCGCTCGTTGAGTCCCTGGGCTTGGGCCTTATTCAAGGCGCTGAGGAGGGTGCGTATGGCCACATTGAAGCGAGCACGTTCATCCGCCCCAATGGGATTGGCCGTGGTGTATTTGACCTTCAACGGATTGACCCACTTGCGACCATGCTTGAGCGCAAAGTGCAGGTGGGGTCCGGTCGCGCGGCCGGTCTTGCCCACGTATCCGACCAGCGTGCGTTGGTTCACTTGGTCGCCAACCTTGATGCGTCCGAACTTGTTCAGATGGG
>CAUZBV010000196.1:0-6765 GCA_963578115.1 Myxococcales bacterium | reverse complement strand
GTCTGCTATCCAAAATATCGCGCAGATATGGTGCGTTTACGGCCACCGGGTGAGCAGCCCCCCCTCGCAACATTCCAGGAATGGTATGTGACCTACGATGGGTTCGGAGAGGGCGTCTTCGTGGACATGGTCTCGGACGAAGCGACCCATCTATGTGACGACTTGGTTCGAGCTCGCGAGTGGTACGATTCGGTCTTATCGAGTGTGCCGGGAGCGGAGGTGACACCGCGCCATGTACAGTGTGGAATCGAGGGTATTGTTCGGGACGACATTCAGCGTGTTCAGATGCCAAGGGTGGAGTCCAAGCATGAAACCATTTGGGGTGAGGTTCGCGTTCCAATCGAGCGGACTCCCCCGTTTGAACGCGATGGTTTCCTATACGCTGATTTTCAGGAGGCGCGTGATTCCAACGTGCGTGTGATGGTTCGCACCCGTGACGGTCTCGGATGGGACGAGGTTCCCTACAGCAGCGCGCTGAAATTGGGACCCGTTTGGACGTCTGACGTGATATGGGGGGTTCTCCCTTCCGACGGTGATGCTCGAGACTCGGTGGCTATTTTCGAGGGTGGCGAGTGGCTTCCGCGAGCCAAACTCCCCGAGTACTTCCTGGCCGAAAAGCTGGGTGGAGGCACGGATGTATTGACCATTGTCGGTCGATTCCGCGCTGCGGTTGGTGATCGATTGGCCGTCGTTACCTCGATGGACGGAGGGTACACGTTTTCGGAACCCACCTACATCATGAATTGCAGCGGTGCTATGACCTGCGCACCGGCATTGAATCTTGCTCCAGACGGCAGCCTTGCGGCTGTCAACGTGGAGCAGATCGGGTATCAATTGAACGTCGAAACCAGTTACTTGTCGGGTGTTGGTGCCCAGCTTCGGCGCCAAACCAAAGCGCTATCCGAAGTGACATTGACACCGGGTGGCCTTCAAATCGATTCGTGTTTTGATCAGGCCAACCTTTGGACGTTCGTGAATGGCGAAGTGTTGCTGGGCTCCAACAGTGGTGGGCGCCGTTGGCAGACGGTCGATCGTTTCCTGAAGGCGGAGTCGTTTGGCAATGTGGCGTTGGATTGTGGCCACGACTTGCTGGCTATCGCCGGTAGTCGCCGGGGCGAGAAGCTTCCGGGTCGCATCCAATACACCGTCTGCGGGTTGTCCAAACGGTGCTTTACGACCACACGAGTTTCCGACCACAGGGTGAGTGGGTTTGCGCCACAGCTGGGTCCATTTGGGTTGACGCTCCTCTTCGAACTGGACCCTTTGAACAATGTGGTGGTGTTCCAGGACAATGGCCTGGACGGCTCATCCAAGCTTGTGGGGTTCTTGAATTCGACGCCCATTGACACCATGCGTGAAGTCCGCGCCTGGCGCACCGACAACCACTGGTTTGTGGGTTGGACGGGCGATCAATAGGCACCCAAATTCAACAACAACATTGCCGGCGAAACGGGTCCTACCGTTGACTTTTTGGGGCGCATTGCCACCTTCTCAGCCCGGAGGTGTGGAACCGGAGCCACTCGCCTGATACAGTGGAGAGGAATCTGCTGCAAGTGAGGAGTGAAGGCGTGTCGAACGTGGATCGTTATTTGGGCAAGACGCTGCCGAAGTCGAAGAAGTCGGCGCACAACTATGCGTTTATCGATCGGGCGCTGACGTGGCTGGAGACCCTGTTGGACATGCGCACCTTTCAAAGGCATGGAATGAGCCAGCCTGAGGGTTCTGAATCCACGGAGCCCCAAACGATTCTTTCCCAGTACGTTTCGCGATTACAAGAGATTGAGAATGAGCTAACGAGCATGCGCGAGGATGCACGCCAAGGGGACGAGCCTTTGCCCTTTGATGTGCTGGCGCAGCGCTATCAGCTTGGCCCTCTCGAAGAGCGGATCCTCCTTTTGGCGTTGGGGACCCGATTGGACGCCTCTTTGCGAAAACGGATCGCGCGTTTCAAGGACAACATCTTGTTGGACTATTGTGATGTGGACCTCTGCCTGGGCGTATTGTTTGACGGACGTGTCGACCGTCTTGCGGCCATGGAGCACTTCCGAGTGGATGCCCCGCTCGTACGAACCCAGTTGATTAAGCCGGTGCCGGCCAAGGAAGGCAGTGTCGATGCCTTGGTGGGGTACGAGTTGCACGTGCCCGATCGGGTGATTGGTTATCTCTTGGGTCACGAAGCGCTGGAGGCCAAGTTGGCCCCGTTTTGCTGGCTCAGTCGCCCCGATGTCCCCCTGGACACGGTAGTCTTGCCGGACAGCACCTTTCGGGAAATGCTGCACTTGGCGGAGCAATACGGCGAACGTTCCATCACCCGTAAGACTGGCGGTGTGAACGCGCTGGGTCCCCTGGATGAGGCGGTTTTGGTTCAGTTTTCCGGCGAATCGGGGACGGGCAAGTCCCATTTAGTGGCCGCTCTCGCTACACACCTTGGCGCACGCCTGCTCGAGGTGGATTGCGGCAAATTGGCCGGTGATGAAGGTCGGTTCAAGTCCTTGTTGGAGGATATCCTGTGGCAAGCCCGCATGGTGGGTGCCATCGTTGTATTTGACCAAGCGGACGCGATTCTTAGTGAGCGCAATGCGCGACTCTCGACGTTCTTTGGTGAAATAGAGCGGTGGGATGGGTTGGCGTTTCTGTGCTCCAATGACGCACGGAAACTGGATGCCTCGGTCGCACTCGCGGTTGTGTATCAATTCGATTTCGAAGCGCCGGAAATGCAGGATCGGTTGCGTCTGTGGCAGGTGCACTTGCCAGACGGTCTGAACATGGCCAAAGACGTGGACCTTGAGGACATCGCCATGCAATACGAGTTGACGGGCGGTCAAATTAAGAACGCTGTACTCGTAGCAACCAATATGGCGTTGTCCCATGCAGACAATCACAAGACGATCACCCAGGAACATCTCATGCGTGCTGCGCACACACAAATGCGGGCCAAGGTCAGCGAATTTGCGCGCCGCAGTAAAGTGTCGTTGACGCTGGACGACTTGATCCTGCCCAAGGAGGTGAAAACCGAAATCCACGCGATCCTGGATGCCGCCAAGAAGCGTTCATTCGTGATGAACAAGTGGGGATTTGACCGCAAGTTGGTTACAGGCAAAGGCATCGTGACGATGTTCTGTGGGGAGCCGGGCACAGGAAAGACGCTGTGCGCGGAGATTCTCGCCAACGAACTTTCGCTGGAACTCTATCAAATCTCCATTCCTCAGGTGATGTCCAAGTACATCGGGGAAACGGAAAAGAACATCGCCAAGATATTCCAGTCTGCCAAGGCCAATCACGCAATGCTGCTCTTTGACGAGGCGGATTCGCTCTTCGCCAGCCGGGTCAAGGTGGAGACTTCTGTGGACAAGTTCTCGAACATGGAGACCAATCTCCTCTTGCAGGAGATCGAACGCTTTGAGGGCATCGTCATTTTGACGACCAACTTGGATAAGCAGATCGACAAGGCCTTTCAGCGCCGGATTCAGTTCAAGGTGACCTTCCCGTTCCCGGAGGCGGATATGCGCACGTTGATCTGGGAGAAACACTTCCCAAGCGAGTGTCCCGTTGCCGACGACTTGGATTGGGAGCTCTTGGGAGAGAGCTTCGAACTGGCCGGTGGTCACATCAAGAATGCCGTTTTGCGCGCGGCCTATCGGGCGGCATGCACGGACCACGTGGTCTCGATGGAAACCATTCGTTTTGCGGCCGAACAGGAATGTAAGCAGGCTGGCAAGCTCTTCCGCTCGTTCAAATTGGAACACGAATTTGACGAGGCTGGAGGGATGTTTTGAGTTCACGTGGTCCGTTGACTGATCCGCTGAAGCTGGTTGGACAGATGTTCGATGATCGGTATCTAGTGGAGACCGTCATCGGTCGCGGCGGCATGGGTGTGGTGTACAAGGCCGATCATGAGGGTAGTTCCCAAACCGTCGCGCTAAAAGTGCTGTATCGTCAGTTCGCAGAGCGCGAACATCAACTGAAACGCTTCAGTCTGGAACTCAAGGCGTGCAGTAAGTTGCACCACCCCAACGCGGTCCGTGTGTTGGATTATGGCCGGTCGGCTACGGGGTATTTGTTCATCGCTATGGAGTACCTAAAAGGGGAAACATTGGCCGCATTGTTGCGTCGTGAACGGACGATTCCGCGTCGTCGAATCGTTCGGATTTGTACACAGATTTGCGATGCGCTCGACGGCGCTCACAGCAAAGGGATTGTTCACCGCGACTTGAAACCGGACAATGTCTTTCTATCCGTCCAGGCCGGGGAACCGGACTTTGTCCGCCTGCTGGATTTTGGTGTGGCCAAGATCACCGATGGAGAGCCCGGGAAAGAGTCGTATACACAAACGGGGTTCATCTGCGGTACACCCCGATACATCAGCCCGGAACAGTCGTTGGGAAAGTCGCTCGATGGCCGCGCAGATTTGTACTCGCTGGGGGTGATGCTCTTCGAAATGGTCACGGGGGCGCCCTTATTCCGAGCGGACTCCCCCATCGCGCTCGTGATGAAACATGTGCATGACGCGCCGCCGGTGCTGGAGGATGTGAATCCGAAGGTTCAGGTCGTGCCGGAATTGCGAGCGCTCATCTATCAACTCTTGGAGAAACACAGCAGTCGTCGGCCGGGATCGGCACGGGTTGTGGCAGGCTTGCTGGAATCGATTGGAGAGGCTCCGCCGGACAAGCCGGCGGTTGCGCCGCCGATTGTTCGTGCTGGGTCTGGGCTCAAACGGTCCCACTCATCACCGGGACAACGGCGACAGTCTACGACATGGTCGCTGGAGGATACGTCGCCAGGGTTTCAGGTCTGGGCGGAGCCCAATACCGAATGGACGGACTCGGCGGATTCCAAGCTGGATGTCGGGGATGCGACCCAGGTCTTGTCTCTGGCAGACGTCGTCTCGCAGATTGAGCGGATCGGTGGGAGCTTGGACGAGTGGGCCAACGACGACGACTCTGTGCCGGAACCTTTCGCGCTGGGACAGATCGAGAAAAGTGCAGGCATTGGTCGCAGCCGATTCGGTGGTGCTGGACTCGCGCTGGGGCTGATCGTTCTCCTGGCATTTGGGACCATGATTGGATTGCTCTGGACGTCCGGTAAGGACGCCGCCGAGGCGCTGGACGCCGCCGAGGCGCCGGACGCCGCCGAGGCGCCGGACGCCGCCGAGGCGTCAAGCGCTCCCACGAAGATGCCGTCGGCGATGGCGCGAATACGCCCATCGGAACAGGCAAGGAGCCGCCTGGCGGAACAGGCGAAGAGCCGCCCGGCGGAACGAGGGGAAAAGCGTCCGATCCGGCTCCTTGTGAAAACGAGCGAATCAAGCGCTCGACAAGCCGCTGCGGCTCCCCGGGTGGCGGATGCGCCCATCCCTTCTTTTGTGGTGATCGACAGTGTGCCATCGGCCTCTATCGTGGTGATTCGTGGTCAGATTGTGGGACAGACGCCATTTCGTTTTCAGCCGACCCCGGACACGGGGGCGACAACAATCATCATTTCTCGAGATGGCTATTTGCCCGAGAGTTGGCACTACGTACCGGGGACGACACCTCCAACTGGGCAAACCGATGTCAAATTGGTGTTGCCACCACTACCGTCGGTGTCATCGCCGCCCACGGCCGCTCCTCCTGAAATCCAGGGTTCCTCCACACGTAAGAAGCGTCGAAACGTGAAGAAACGTGGCAAGGGCAAGGTTCGGTGGAAGGAATTCTAGAGGGAAATCCTAGTGGGCATCCGCAGGGTCCAACTCCTCCAACGTTGCCATTCAGGTGGCGATCATTCCTCCGTGAAGCATTGCGCGGCGGGCGCTACATGCTGAGCACAACAGGTTTGCTTCTGGTATTGGTCCTGAGTACTCCGGCCTTGGCGAGTGAGAGTTTGGAGGAACAGGCCAATGCACTTTTCAACCAGGCGAAGGCAAAGATCGCGCAAGGCGATTGTGGCCGCGCCATCGAGGATCTAACCAAGGCATGGGCGTTGTTTAGTCATCCGCTCATCATCAAGAAGCGTGCGTCCTGCCACGAAGATCTTGGGATGTTGAAGGAAGCGATTCGGGACTACACAGCGTTTCGAGAGACGTTGCCCACCACGAGCACGAAGCGAAGCGAGACTTCCGAGAAGATCGCGGCGCTGGAGAAGCTTCGGAAAGAGCCAGTCACCGTGACCGTGACCTCCCTTCGAACGGGTGTTCTGGTCTCTGTGGAGGAACGAAAACCTCAGCGCACCCCCTTTGACGTCGCCTTGGTGCCGGGCGTCGTAACGCTGACGGTGAGAGATCATCGCTTTCTCAAAACCAAAGAGTTGAAGCGGGTTCTGGCCACAAAGGGGCAAGTCTTTGAAGTCGAAGTCGAAGCGAATTTGGGCACCGTTGTTGTGGAATCAGCGGCCGGCACATTGGTCGGTGTAGACGTGTCCATAGACAAGCGGCGGCTCCGCCTCTCGGTGTACGAGCAGAATCAGCAACGTACGAAGCCTCGTGAGTTGAGTGTCGGTGAGCATGTGCTCTTGTGTCGGGTCCCCGGGGAGCGCTCTGTGCCGGTGCCCTTTTCGGTGGCGGCCGATCGCGTCATGACGGTGCAATGCCGCACTGCTTTGTCCAGGGCTTGGTTCTGGTCGGCACTGATTGGCGGTGGGCTTGGGGTTGCCGCGGGTACGGGATACTGGGTGTCGTACGCTCTGGACCTGTCCGAGGCGGAACGCACCAACAAGCGCCTGATCACGAGCAAACACATCGCGGGAGGCGTGAGCTTGGGACTGGGGCTTGCTTTGACCGGTTTGAGCTAT
>CAUZBV010000195.1:0-6766 GCA_963578115.1 Myxococcales bacterium | reverse complement strand
AGTTGCACCATTACATATGACGAAGCAGCCACACTCTTGGGATCGGTCGCCGGCAAGATCAACCCACAGCAGGCGTTCATGCAGGGCAAAATCAAGGCAGACAACATGGGCGACCTCATGAAGTTCGCCCAGTGCTTTGACATGAGCCGCGCAAAAGAGGTTGCCAAGACCCATACCGGCGGCGGTGAAGGATCCCAAGAGGGAATGAACAAAGATGCCATTGGCACCGTTGTCCGGGGATCTGCCGAATTCGTGCGCCCCGGAAATATCGACGCCTATGCCAAAGCCACCAACGATCTCAACCCGGCGTACGTCAACGGCGGGGACGTCATTGCGCCCGTGCTTTATCCGGTTCGACACTTTCATACTGTCATGGGCCAAGCGGCGGTGGATCCCAAGCTGAACGCCGATCTCTTGCGTTTGGTGCACGGCGAGCAGGATATGCGTTTTTACGACACGTTAAAACCCTGGGATTTGGTGGCCGCCCGCGCGATCATTGACGATATCGAGATCAAGTCCTCCGGCGAGCTCGTCAAAATCCGTCAAAAACTCATGCGGGATGGCGAAGTGGTCTGTGAGACCGTCAGCGGCCTCTTTATCCGAGCCAAGAAGAAAGAGGGTGAAACCAGTAAGAAGGAGTCCGTAACGGACGAAGCCCAATCCCACGACCTGCTCTTTGAAACCACCTACACCGTGGACGATGATCAGAGCTATCGGTATGCCGAGGCCAGTCTGGACAACAACCCGATCCATGTGGATGAGAAGGTGGCCAAAGCAGCCGGACATCCCGGTGTGATCATGCACGGACTGTGCACGATGGCCATGACGACTCGCGAGTTGGTCAATCAAGCCGCAGGTGGGGATCCCACACGCTTGCAGCGACTCAAAGTTCGCTTCTCCAAGATCGTCTTGCCCGGACACACATTGACCACCCGGGCGTGGCTCGTGGAGAACAACGATGGCGTTGCTACGGTGGGCTTTGAAACGGTCAATCAAGACGGTGATCGAGTGATTAGCAACGCGTTGGCGGAGATCCGCGACGCCTAAGAGGCTTGGTCTTCTGAGCACCAGGGCTCAACCGTTGCGGTTGGGCCCTTTTTTATTGAGACAGTTGCTTCTCGAGTTGAGTCAAACGCTTTTCAGAGATGGCTTTGAACCCACTGAGTCGCATGTCTTTGCAGAGTTTCTTGTCCTGCTTACACACCCTTAACAGCGTCTTGGACAGTGCCTTCGGGGCTTTGCCTCCCGCGACCGCCACGATGGCCTCGGGTAGATCGGGACCGCTGTGAATCACCACCAAATCCTGCGCGATGGGCAAACTCGCCAAACTCTTTCGCTGCAAATCATCCACAAGGACAGCCGCAGCGCGGCCTTTGGCGACCTGTTTGATCGCACTCAATGAGCTCCGAACCGCCTTGAATTCATAGCCTGCGCTCAGATCCACCCTGCCAGAAAACGCCACCTTGCCGAGAAATTGTGCGCTCGCCTTCAGTCCAGTGACCACTTTTTTACCTCGAAGACTATCCAAGGTTTGCCCTCTGGGCGCCACCCAATGGTACTTACCGGAGGTCTTGGAGGTATCGACGGTCACGACGGACTTCAACTTCCAACTCGCACGCATCGTGAGATAGACGTCCAGCGGAACCATCACGATCGTGGTCTTGCCGTGGGACCGAACAGCCCGGTCACACGAGGAAAAATCCGTGTAGTACGCGCCCTCACTCTTCCCTAGCGCGACGCTGGAAGACAATGTGCTCAAGAAGCGGTCCACCACCGGCTGGGCATCCGCCGTGCTGCCCGGTCCTCCCGGAATACACAACACAAAGCGCGTGTCGGCCGACTGCGCAACAACCGCAGTACCCAACACGAGTACCCCGAGAACGATGACCAAAACCAAGACAAATCGCTGCATGAGCACCCCTACTCTACCAAAGATGGATGAAGGAATGAACCGTCAATCCGATCCTTTGGACGAACGAAAGCGTTCGCTATTCAGACCCGATGCTCGCTGACTTCGGTTTAATGGAAAACAAATGAATCAATGCAGGCAAGAGCAAGAGCGACATAATCAGACACGAGCCCACGCCCAACACGAGAACCATGCCAAGGCTTTGAGCGCCCCGATGAGCCACAAGGCTCAGAGTCCCAAACGCGAACATGGTGGTGACCGACGAGACCGTAATGGCTTTTCCTGTGCTTCGAACCGCTTCATCAATGTCCCCGTGCGTTTCTCGCCATCGGTGAATGAGATGGATCCCCGAATCGATGCCGATACCCACAATCAGCGGAATGCTGATCACGTTCGCAAAACTGTAGTCGATGCCCAACACGTTCATGAATCCCACCATCCACAGTCCACCGACCACCAAGGGAATCAAGGCGATCAGCGTATCGCGAATGGACCGCAAGTCCAGCAGCACCAGGAAGAGAACGGCGAACCCTGCCCAGATGGCGCCGTTTCGGAATCCACGCTGCATCAGCCCACCAAAGTGGTGATACACGAGCGCGTAGCCCGTGGCCTCCGGATCAATTTGGGTCAACGCAGATGCCAAACGCTTTGCCTGAGCGGGCTCTACAAAGTTCCGTGGATACACCCGCGTAGCGAAGGTCTCGTTGCCCGCCTTGTCCTTGACGTAAAAGGTCGAGCGAATGGACGCGGGCAAATCTCGTGGGTCCAACCCGACCGGATCGTCGTGGAAAAATTGATTGAGATGGCCGGCGATTTCGGCGGCCTTCCCCTCAAAACGATCGAGCCGCTGCCGCAGCGCTTTGGGATCCTCTTCTTGTGTAACCGCTGCGCTCGTATACAACCGATCGAACGCACTCTGTAAACGCTCGAAGGGCTCTCGGTCCAACGTGCAGTGCCTACTCTGACCCGATACGGATCGACACACCAGGCCCTGCTTGCAACCGGTCTGTCCTTCGCCGCAGTGGCAGTCTGCGTCGCTTTGACAAACCTCAGGCCGGCTGAAGTTAAAATTCTTGTCGAGGATGTAGGGCAAATCCAATCGGAAACTTCCCATGGTTGGCCGATTCGGTGGTGTCCGCAACGCATCCAGGGCTTGAACAAAGTCAGCGGTCGAGCCCTGGGGATCCGGCGCAAAGAGCAAGCGCGGCAAACTCGCTTCCCGGAAGCCCATAACCACCTCTTTCTTGGCGTCCAAGTCTTCAGGCATCACATCCAGAATGGAGGCGATCCGATCGATCAGATCGCTGCTGGATTCGAGCTCAATCAACGCCTTGTGCTGCGCTGCGCTTGCTTCCAACGTGTCCGCTTGAACCACCGCGTATTCAATGCCCTGGATCCCGTGCTCTGCGAGTTGGTTCATCACGGTGGTGCTCTCGGCATCAACCGGGAGGTATTCATTAATGTCGAATTCAAAATGAATGGGGCGGATCATCATGAGCAGCGTGACGCTGACAGCTGAAATACCCAAGAAAACTGCCCACGCACTGCGCTTGGACCGAACTAAAATCGGCATCCGTGAGACGGTCGATGCAGCCGGTTTTCCGCCACTCAGTCGTTCACTGCCCAAAATCAGAGGGACGATTACAAGCGTCGCCACAAGCACTGTGATCAGCCCCATCGCCGTCGTGATCCCCAATTCACTGGTGGCCCGAAGATCGGTAAATGCCAACGCCGCAAACGCGGCTGCGCTGGTCACCGCACCGGTCAGAATAGGGGGCCCTGTCGCCCGCAGCCCGTTCCGCGTGGCTTCCAAAGCCGAGTGTCCCTGTCGACGCTCCTCCCGAATACGCGTAATCAGATGAATCGCAAAATCAATGCCCATCCCAATCAGGATGACAAAACACGGACTGGTCAATAGATTGAGCGATCCAACCACCAAGGCTGTCAGGGCCAGCGCACACGCCAGGCCCACCAAGATCGGCAAAAAGGCCACACCACAATACCAAAGGCTGCGATACGCGATCAGAAAGACCAACAAACAGCCCACAATCGAAATGAGCGTGGTCATGGGCAGATCTTCTTCAATCGCCTCACGTTCTTCGATCACCGAAACGGGTACTCCAGTGATCCCCCAGTCAATGGGTGCGTTGTCGGCCACGGCGTCCCGGACGATTTGACGCACTTCATCCAAAGCGGGGCGGGCTACTTTGTAATCCACCGCGTCGCCCACAATACTGAGTTTCACCAAGTAGAGTTGACGGTCCTGTGACACCACATAACCCTCGTCATCCAATTGAAAGCCTTGCGTGGTCTCGGGTTGCTCCGGTTGAAACCCCAGTGTGGCGCGCTCTGGCTCGTCCACCCACATCCGCAGTTCATCCACTGTCGCGCGAATCACATCCAGGACCGGATAGATGTCGGCCGGTTGTAGAGTAGAGAGGGCTTGGGTGTTCAGTCCCTTCGATGTGTCGATAGCCCCATCGTTGGCATCAATTTCGTCCAACCCCTCCACCAAACTTGTCGTCGCCCGAACAATACCGTGCACCGTCTTTTTCGTGCCGGGTTTGCTCTGCGAGCCCAACAATTGTTTGGTGAACGTCACATTGTCACGAATCCGTTCGAAATAGTGCATGGGAAGGTAATAGAGTCCGCGCGTCCCGAGCGCGTCCTCGCCCTGGGTCGCCGCGTCCTCCAAACGCAAGTTCACTCGGTAAAACAGTTGGTGAAATTGCTCCGACGTCCGCAAGCGCTTGGCAACCTGCTCAATCACCGCGCGTACATGGGTCCGCTCTTCGGGCGTGTCTTGGTTCAGCTCGAATACAATAGCCACATCATTGGCCGCCCCAAAACGCTCGTGGTACTCCATCAAGCGCATCTGTGCGGGGTCGTCTTCGTTCACCAATCCGTGACGCGAGGTGTTGATCTTCAGGTGGCCGGTGGCAATCCAATAGGTGGACAGCGCAAACAACACAAACAACAAGGCAACCACCAGAATGCGGTGTTCCTGAATGCGATCGCCCAACCAAACCAATATACGCTGTCGCATGTGGAGAATGTACAAAGAGATGGCGCGCTCGTCACCTTACAACAACACGCTTTTTGGTTAGAAACTCACCCGCCCCCGGAAAAACAGGTTACTGCGCCCCGCAGCGGGGCTACCAAACTTAGTGTCATTGTCGCCCAAAAAGAGAAAAGCACCCACACTCATTTCTGCAGCATTCCATGGTTTGACCACAATTTGCGGAAAGAGAACAAACGAGGAATCCTGTAGGTTCACGATCCCAAAAGCCCGTAAGAGCACCCTGTCCCGTAAAAACTTAATGTCGGTGCCGGCCACAATGTAATCGTCCAGCTGATCGGTGCCGAACTCGTCGAGAAACCCGTGCATATACTGCACATTGACGTACCACGTGGGTGTAATGGAGTAGTCGGTGCCCACCACCGCTTTGACGAAGTTCCCTTTGGCCCGTTCGCGCTCCACCACGATTCCGCCGATAGGCTCGGTATCAATCACGCGATATAAATCATCATGAAACGTGATCCCAACCTCTGCCCACAGCCCCAACCCGTCCAACCAATCCAGGCTTGTCGCCATGTCCACACCGACGACCTGAACACGCGGATAGGTCAGATCAACCGTGCTGACCACATCTTTTCCGAGGGTTTGGTTGGTCACTTTTTCGGCACGCGGGAAATCGTCGAAGCCGCGAAAGTAGCTCACACTCATGTCTACACCGACCAAACGGAATCCCAGCCGTCCTCCAGCCATGACGTTGCGAATATCGTGCTCGGGCAAGATCACCGCGGGTTGGTACGCAAAGGTCCACCCTTCTTGCATGAGCTCCTTTTGTTTCGCGATCAGATCCTTCAACTCCGGTGACGTCGCCCGCCGCTCGAGCTCGTCTTGATCGGTGAAAGCCAACGAGGCGCTGTTGGGCAATTGGGCCGGTTTAAACACGGGCACGCAGACCAACTCCAGATTAAATTCATCGAACCAGGGATCGTCCTGATCACCGTATGAAGCGTCCGGGCGCCAACTCAGCAAGAGCATCTGGTTTCCCATGGACTCGCCAAACTGTAGGGGATCTTCCACGTCCAATGGGTTGAGATTGGACGTGGGATGAAAGCGATCCGCCGTCCCCCATATCACCACCTGACGCCCCAAGCGCAGGTCGAGACCGTCGACGCCCAGATCCCGGAACTCCACAAAGAGTTCGTCGCTTTCCACACGCCAAGGATCCAAAAGACTCCGATTGGTGAGACCCGCAAAGTCCGCGGGCTCGGAGCGCTCGGTAAACACCAAACGCGCATTGGCCACGGCGGCCACATGCGGTCCCAAACGCGCAGCCAACCGAGACGCCACGGTGGTCTCGCTGCGGAGAAAGTCAAACGCTTCATCCGGCGTAAATCGAAACCCGCTTTGCACATACCCACGCCACCGATACTCCTCCGCGTCGGTGTCTTCCGGAATGTCCGCACTCTTGGTGAACACCTCGGGATCGCTTTCTGGGTCACCAAAGAGGGCCGCGTCGTCGTCGGACATCGTCTCCTCTTCCGGTGGGTTGGGTTCGACCGTGTCTTCCGGTTCCGCGGGCGGAACGGGTGTTGGTTCGGGCGCTGAGGGCTCTGCAGGCGGATCCGGGTACGGTGGTGTGGCCGCTCGACCAAGCGAGGGTGCCAATCCCAGCCCAGCGACAGTCGCGAGGACGACGAACCAGACCCCACGGTTGGTAAGGGCGGCTACTGCTTGCCGTCGCCGACCCAAGCTTCTCATTACAGGCCCCGGACCAAACTGCGCTTCGTGAACAAACTGTCGGGAAGATCCACATTGATCTTCTGAGACAACATGAGAATGGC
>CAUZBV010000194.1:0-6793 GCA_963578115.1 Myxococcales bacterium | reverse complement strand
AACCGGACCGCATTCGCCATCTTTCCAGCGATGCCAAAGGTCGTATTTTGTGTCGTCATGCTGAGACCGTGGCGGCTGCTGTCTGTGGCCGTAGCGGATCCCACCGCCTCTTCAAACGCCAACCACAGCGCACTTCGAACGTCATCGCAGAGGATCTGCTTTTGGCTTGAATCGCAATAGGCGATGCCGTCGACACATTTGTCCATGTCGTCGCCTTCGCACGCCAGTCCCACAGCGGCAATGTTGTCGTCTGTGATCCCATTGCAGTCGTTGTCCACGTTGTCACAGATCTCGGCGACATTGACGTCGCCCAGACAACCCACACCCGTGGGGGTGTTCATGCAGTACACAGTCCCATTCGCACACAGATCGGGATCCGTATCACTGTCACAGGCCTGTCCCAAGGTCGGATAATCCTCGTCCGTTTCGCCATCGCAGTCGTTGTCCTTGTTGTCACAAATGTCGACTTGGTTGACGTCTCCCTGACAAAACAGAGCCGTCTGGTGAGCTGCACAAACGGAGGTTCCGAGCACGCACTCATCCGCATCATCCCCATCGCACGCCGTTGATATGCCAGGAAAGCTCTCATCCGTAGCGCCGTCACAGTCATTATCGGCCCCGTCGCAGGCCTCGCCCTCATTCGTAAGCATGGCGGTTTGGGTTACGTTCAGACAGGTATTCCAAATGGATGGGTCGTCCAACACAATGGCCGCAGGCGGCTGCTGATCCAGCGCCCCGAACATCAGGGGACCGGCGGACACCAACAACGCCCCCGAAGCGGCACAACTCTTCTGCACCAGACCATCCAGAATCACGTCTACCTTGGTCCCATCGTACGTACAGAGCACATAATGAAAGGACGTCATATCCACACCGGCGACCGACACCTGGCAAGAGGGCAGATTGGTGCCACCAAAACCGCAGACGAGCTCGCCCGTACCCGACGCTTGCAGCCAATACCTCTGCATCAGGGCCGTTCCCTGTCGTACCAGCGTTGTCAGCGGGGTTGCGGCGTCGTTGAACTGAACCCACACACCGACGCTCAGCGGAGAGTTGGGTTGGATAGAGGGTGCATTGGGCACAAGAACGCCGTCATCCTTCGCATCGAATGAGAGCCCACCACCGGTCTGACCCGTCACCCACTCTGGAGAGCCCTGAAAGATGCCGTTGGGCGCCTGACCGGATCCATTGAGCACGGTCTGACCAGCACCTTCTTCCAAGCGATACATTGCAACCGGACCGTCTCCTTTGCAGTACACACCGGTCCCGTCTGTACGGCAGGCTATAATGCCATTCTTGCATTCGCCAAGATCACTGCCATCACAAGGGGTACCCACCACCGCGCTGTTGGGAACCGCCGAATAGGTACAGCCGATGGCCGGATTGCATGTGTCGATGGTGCAGAGATCCCCGTCGTCGCATGAAGTGGGTGTGCACTTGAGTCCCGCATGAACGTTGGGGACCCCCCCGAGCGCAAACAGTACAACGACCACGCTGAAGAATTGCAGCATTGGATAGACCCGGTCACACACGCAGCGTGGCGCGAAAGAGTGTGCTTTCCATGACATCCAACGTCCTAAACCCAACTCGAACTCCATCATTCGGTGTTGCGACGACCCACGACCGATCCTTAACAAGGATTGCTTAATGCAAGGTACATACCAGTCCTTGCCCCCATTGTAACGATGCGCGCAACCCCTTTCCAGTATGTTCTTGACGTCTTTGTCAGGCCACTGATGTCCATCGCCCAGAGACCCGTTCGAACACGTACACTATGCAATTTTTTCATAGAGGCAGGGTATTATAACGCGGACACCACGCCATGCAGCAACAGGCATCACCACGTTGACACGGCGTTGTCATCCAAGATCTCCCGACGACGAACCACTTCGGGATGCTCGGCGTGTACCCGCTCCATTTCGTCCAGGACCGCCGCCGCCTCGGCATGAAATCCGTTTTGTAAGAAAAAATCGAATTCGTCCAAATTCCCCCCCAAAACGAAAGGTACGGTTGCCAACTCCTCGTGGTGATCGTCATCCATGGTGCCGTCGACGACGAGGATCTCGACGACGAGTCCATCATCCTCATCCTCGCTGGCCCATGAATCCGCCTCCAAAGCCCACGAATCGTCGCTTCCCAACGGAACAGCCACTCGATGGATTCCTCCGTACGCGGGCACGTCGTTCGACACGTCCATCCCTTCGCTGATCAGCACATCAAAATTGTCATCCGCATCCACCATGATTACGGGAACCGCGAGTCGATAGCCCGAAATAGGACGCTCAGGCAAGGGCTTCAGCACATCGGAGTCTAGCTCCGTGGAGTCCACGTGAGCCAACCCGCTGGGATCAGCATCCTCTCCGAACCAGTCAATAGAACCGGTTGATGTCACGTCGCTTTCAGGAGGCAAAACATCTTCTGCAACTGGACCCTCAACAAGGACATCCGTCGATTCTTCGGCGTCGTCATGTGGTTCCTCCGTGTCCTGCGCATCCGCGTGTGCAGCCACCAACGCCTCCGACTGCAGCGTGGGCTCGGATGGCTCACCCCCCATGTCCACAGAATCACTGGGTTCGGACACAAGCGCTTCGACGGGCACCTCAGCGTCATCATGAGCAAGATCATCGTCCGGCTCTTCCACGCTCACCGACCCCACATCAACAGCCTCTGAATCCGATGCCTCTTCATCCGCCGTCGCTTCCACCTCGACAAGGACTGCATCATCGTCCATCGCCGCATCCAGAGTCATAACTTCGACGACTTCCTCCACCTCATCCGTCCACTCAGATGCCATGTCGTCGGTTTCATCCTCGGGAACGACAAGCGCTTGAGGCCCGGACTCGTCGGCTTCGACGAGGACCGCATCGCCGTCCAACGCCGCGTCGAGATCAATGGCCTCTGCTCCTTCCTCCACCTCATCCGAAGACTCAGCCTCCATCTCGTCGGTCTCCTCTTCGGACGGGACAAGCGCCTCGAGTTCGGACTCGTCGGCTTCTTCCACCGTTTCGACAACAACCAACTCGCCCGACTGACTCTCTAGTTCCTTTTCGACAGCCGTCATTTCATCGATGGACCCGCTTTCATCGGGAAGGGGCGGGGGCAACTCACCGGACCCCTCTGGACTGAGCGTCTCCTGAGGCTCGATGAGCACCTCAACGCTGTCTTCGTCCAGGAAGATCTCATCGATACCAATGTCATCAAACTCAATTTCCTCCGCCACCGAGGGCATGTCTGGGTTGGCACTACGTTCCAGCCACTCCTTGGCCTCTGCGTTGTTCGGATCGAGCGCGACCAAGCGCCCCAGGATCGCATCGCGGTCCCGAGTCAACCGGTTGCGATTGTAGATATTTGCCAGCGCGCGCAACACCAATATCGCCTTGGGGGCTTGTCCCATTTGGGTGAAAAACTCCGCCAACAAGTCCATGACATCCACATCGGTCGGTGTCTCTTTGAAGCAGGCCCGAAGGTGCGGCAGTGCCATGTGCACGTCGTCGCGCCCCATGTACTGGCGAGCCAGCCGCAAGCGGATCCCCATGTCTTCCGCGTCGTGGAAAATCAACCGCTCCGCGACCCGAATGAACTCTCCTATGCGTCCCTTGTCTTCCAGTTCATTGGCTGCGAACTTGAACTGAGCCGTCGCGTCCGTCAGACGTTCGGCCACCACGTAGTCCTCTGCCAATCGGACGCGCGCGGCGACGTTCTCGGGATTCAAATCGATCAACTCCCGAATGACATCCAGACGTTCTGGGCCACGCTCACGGACGGTCAGAATGTGTACGACTTCCTTGTATTGACTGGTCGCATCGTTGACCAATCCGAGCTGTCCGTACGCACGAGCCAGTGAGAGATGAATCGTATGTAGGCCCGCATCAATGCTGAGCATCTTGTTATAGACCGTGATGGCTTTGAGAAGATGACCTTCTTCCACGTACCGGTCGGCGACATACAAGAAAGTCTTGAGCGACACCTCCAGCCTACCCATTTGTTGATAGAGATCGGCGAGTTTCAAATGGGTTCGAAGATCCGCAGGATCATATCGACACACTTGGCCCAACTGATGCGCCGCCCGTTTGATGTCGCCGTGTTGGAGGTGTTGTTCGGCCGTCGCTAGTGCTCTGGTCTTGTCAAACGCCATCGAACTTCGCTACCGCTCCTCTTGCACGTGTCTCACCAGGCCCAACAACCCCAGGCAATAGCTCTGAGGCCCAAAACCCGCGACACGCCCCAACACGATATCGGCAATCAACGACCGATGCCTAAATGGTTCGCGAGCATTGGGGTTGGTGAGATGTACCTCGATCGTAGGTTTTGCAACCGCCAACAATGCATCCCTTAACGCAACACTCGTGTGTGTGTAGGCCGCTGGATTGATCACCAACCCATCACATTGTGCGCCGGTGTCTTGAATAAAAGTGACCAGCTCGCCTTCGGAATTGGACTGGAAGAACACCAACTCGATCGAGTGCTCGGTCGCGATCTCTTCGAGCATGTCGTTGATTGCCGAAAGAGAGATCGTGCCATACTTGTCCGTCTCTCTAGTCCCGAGAAGGTTCAGGTTTGGACCATGAATGACCGCGATCCTCACAATGCCTCTCGCCTTCCTCCCCAGTGGTTGAACAGCGTTCCGAATGCGAACCACCGGATGCTCTTCAAGCCCATCAATAATTCCCTAGATAGCAATACGCATCATAGCGCTCGTAGGTGTAGCGACTCAACAGTGCTGTCAAGCGACTGGCTGTCTCGGCGCCTCCACCACCCGTAGCCAGGGGCAGTGCACCAAGACATGGGTTCGTATCCTTGAGGCCCGTTATGGGCGAAGGGAACGCGGGGTTACTGGCACACGTCAACAGCTTATCGACCACCGCTTGTTCCACAAACGCGTTCTCGAGAAAACACATCCGAGCATCCCAGCATTTGTCTTGCCCTTTGACACACGAGAGATCTTTGCACACGGAATTCAAGAGCAATTCCGGGATGCTGTCGTCTTCCTCGTCCAACAACAGCTCGGCAGTGCATGCAGGCATTTGCGGTTGGATCAAACAGCCCGTACAGACCTTGAGCGGCATCCGAAATTCATTGGAATGCACGACGACACCATCGCTGAGCACACCCTCAAAAATCAACCGAACGGTGATAGAGACCTCACGGCCACCGAGTGGCACATTGTCCCAGATCGCATCTTCACCAAGCACCGTCTCGAAACATTCCTTAATGTAGGGATCCTGCATGGGTTTCTGACCGACCAAGAAGGGATCTTGTCGAAGCAATTCCAGCACCGGCGGCGGAATTACATTGAGCGTGAGAACCGACGATTCACCTGCGGGCATACCAATGGGAGCCGGTTGGAAGACTCCTTGAGGCAACGACACAGAAAGTCCTTCTGTGTCGTAGAAGATCTGTGCCCCTTGCACGGAGATATCGTTGTTGTTGAGGTAGCCATTGCCCGCCCCCAGACCGGTCACCTCCGCGCTGGTGGACATCTTGTTGTTGATCGCAATATACATGAGGTACCCGCCTCGATTCAGCGCCAGATCCAACACACCCAGTTGGAGGGTGAGGACCGCGCCGCCGGCCTGTGGGTTCACCTCGCAGTTGTCTTCGGGAATAATGTTGCCCTGCACCCAGAGCGTTTGCGCTTCATACTCAGGACAACCAATCAACAGGAATCCAAGCAATCCGATGATGATTCTCTTCATCTTCTTTCTCCCTACGACATCCTGAAAAACATCGTATTTGTCATTCAACCCCTCGTCGAACCAATCTCGTGAGCGTGTCGAGCGGTATCGGCCGTATGGCAACATGGCCAAAACGTTCAATGGTGATAAAATTCACCGACCCATCACGCATTTTCTTGTCCTTCGCCATGTGTGCCACCAAGTCAGGGCGCCACCATGGTTCCAAGTTCGTATCCAATCCAATCCGCTTCATGCAATCGGTTAACGACTGCCGGAGCGATGAATCACAAAGGCCCAACCCTTCTGACACACGGCACGCTGCCAGCATGCCCAAAGCGACGGCCTCTCCATGGCGCTTACGATGACCCGACGCCACCTCGATGGCGTGACCAAACGTGTGCCCAAAATTTAGCACCTGACGCTCTCCTGCTTCTCGTTCATCTCTCTCCACAACGTCTCGTTTCACCTCACAACTCTGTGATACCAACGCTTCCAGAAGACCTGGATCCCGTTGAACCACTGCTGGGACCTGCTCAGATATCATGTCCAGTATAGCAGGTCGCCGGATCACTCCGTGCTTCAGCACCTCCGCCAGTCCACAACGATACTCTCGCGTCGGAAGCGTCGTGAGCGTCCCCAAACTGGCGTACACCAGAGAGGGCTGATGAAAACTACCGACCACATTTTTCGCCCCCGGTAAGTTGATCGCTGTTTTGCCACCTACGCTGCTGTCCACTTGTGCCAACAAGGACGTCGGAACGTGAACATAGCGTACACCGCGCATGTAGGTAGCGGCCGCAAAACCCGCCAAGTCGCCAATCACGCCTCCTCCCAAAGCCACGACAAGCGTATTGCCCCGGTCAAAGCCATGATGCATCAGCCACTCCCATGTCCGCTGAAGCGATTTCACGCGTTTGGCGCGTTCACCCGCTGGAAACACCAGTAATTCGGATGGCAAGCCCGAAGCCTGAAGCGCGCTACGAACTGAATCGGCGTACAAAGGCGCCACATTTGTGTCGCTGAGCACGGCACAGCGAGCGCCTGCGTGCGTTCGACCGATGAAACGGCCGACCCCACCGAGACCGCCGCGAACAATGCGCACCGAATAGCTCCGTCTT
>CAUZBV010000193.1:0-6816 GCA_963578115.1 Myxococcales bacterium | reverse complement strand
GATTTTGCTGGAGCGTACGATCCTGTTGCTGACCGGCTTGTGTACGCTGCTTGACCCCACGATCCGCCCGATCGAGCTGATTCGCCCCTACCTCAAGGGGTTCGTGTTGGGCGACCACACCGATTGGTCGACCTTTGTCTTGGATTCCGGCAAGGAGCTCTTTATCCAATACGCGGGATTGCCTGCCGAGCTTCGCAAGTTTTTGTCCAAAGCGAGCACCGGGCGTCTGGAAGTGCGGGTGCGTGGTGCACGAGAAGAGAACCGCAAACTCTATGCCGTGGGCCAGCAGATTGTGATGACGATCGTGGGTGTGTCCAGTGTGTTCTTGGCGACGTGGCTGCATCTGAACGGCGAACACGAACTGCGCGATGTCGCTCTGTGGGCGGCTTCGGGGTCTGGCGTGTTGCTCTTGTGGTCCCTGTGGCGCAATCGAAATCGCAACCAGTCATAGTCCCAGCGCGTGAATTAGTTCGTCAGGAGGGATTGGCGCCAGACGGACAGATGCTGCAGTGAAATTCGCTTGCCCGTCCGTTTCAGGGTTTGTTGGGCGGCCTGAGTCTTTCCCTGCAGGTGCTGCGTTTCGGCCAGTCCGGACAGGGCCACGACGTCATCGCCAGCCAACTCAAAATCGGCGGCTGCGGCATCCAACCTGCGCAAGCGTAAGGCGGCTTCGCCGTGCCCTTTTCGCGCCTCTTCATCGTC
Organism: Myxococcales bacterium; assembly: GCA_963578115.1. GTDB lineage: Bacteria > Myxococcota_A > UBA9042 > CAUZBV01. The sequence goes on along the minus strand of CAUZBV010000193.1, from coordinate 6,114 downwards.
CGGGGCATTGGCCAGCTGCTGCGCAAATACACGGAACGCCAGGGCGGCCCGGTCCGCGCCGAGTAGCGCTTGGCCCCGTTCGTTCGAGAGGTCGTCCGTGTCTTCTTCGGTTGCTGTGAAACGAAGCAAGGTGGCATAGGCTGCTCGCGCGACCGGTTCGGCGGGATCGTTCATCAAGGCCGCCCGGAGGCTCTCCTCTGCGCCTTTTACTTCACCCAAGATGGCCTTCACGAGGCCCACTCGACCCAGCAACACAGCGTCTTTGGGCCGTTCCTGGAGGGCGTTGATGTACACGTTTAGGCCGTCTCGATAGCGGCCTGCACGCACCAAATCGTCTCCCCGGGCCACGGCCGGTCGCCGTGCATCGAGGATCTCGCGATGCACCCGCTGAATGGCCTGGGTGATGCGCGCACTCAGTGCATCGATGTCCCCTCTGTCGGCGTATTTTTGAGCAATGTTTAGGGTCTTGAGCGCTTTCTTCAAGGATTGGGACCCTTCAAAGGAGACCCCCAAGCCGAAGAGCGCGAACGGATCGTTTTTTTCAAGTTTGAGGAAGCGGTGAAAGGCGTAGGCCGCCTTCTTGTACTCTCTTATCCGACGCTGCGCTTCGCCGAGGTTGGCCCACGCGCTGGCGAGTGTGGGATCCAGCTTCGTTGCCTTCTTGAAGGGCTCGACGGCCGCGACGGCGGCGCCCTGCTGAAAGAGCGCGACACCCAACTCGTTGTGGGCGACGGCGCTCTTGGGGGCGAGCTTGATGGCCTGACGGAAGAGCAATTCGGCCTTACCCGCTGCGTTGTGAGAGAGCTCCCGGCGACCCACCGCGATGAGCTCCTTGAACTGGTCCGCCTGGGCCGATTTGGACTGGGTCTCGGTTTGGGTGGTGGGCGGTGTGTTTTGCGCCATGCTGGTCGCCGGCAGGGCGAGCAGGAGGATTCCGACAAGGGCGGGTAAGGCGCTGTGCACGGACGCATTCTGGCATGGCCCATTGGCCGCGGTCAAACGACCTTGCCAAGACTCCAGCGTGACGAACCGGTCCTGCTCCGGCACGTGCCGCTGCTGCTCGCGGGCTTTATGTCATCTCGAGCCGACTGTGATAGGCTGTCGCGCCATGAGCATGCCCGATGAAAGAGGTCGGTTTGGAGAGTACGGTGGACGCTTCGTCTCCGAGACCTTGATGCCGTGTTTGTTGGAGCTGGAAACGGCCTGGCAGAGCGCCATGGTGGAACCGGAGTTTCTGGCGAGTGTGGAGGCGGCCCTTGCCGACTACGTGGGTCGGCCCACGCCGCTCACCTTGGCCAAGCGTCTGACCGCGCGCGTTGGGGGCGCACAGATTTGGCTCAAACGGGAAGACCTCTGTCACACCGGCGCGCACAAGATAAACAATTGTGTGGGGCAGGCGCTCTTGGCACACCGGATGGGCAAAGGACGCATCATCGCCGAAACGGGCGCTGGACAGCACGGAGTGGCCACGGCCACGGTCGCGGCGTGGCTGGATTTGCAGTGCGAGATTTTCATGGGAGCCGAAGACATGGAACGCCAAGCGCCCAATGTCCAGCGCATGGAACTTTTGGGCGCTCGCGTCATTCCGGTGACCAGCGGTTCGGCGACGCTGAAAGACGCCATGAATGAAGCTCTGCGGGACTGGGTGTCGACGGTTCGGTCGACATTCTACCTGATCGGGTCCGTGTGCGGCCCGCATCCCTATCCCGCGATGGTTCGGGACTTTCAGAGCGTCATCGGTACAGAGGTGCGATCCCAGGCGCAGACCGCCATGGGCAAACTCCCCGATCTCTTGGTGGCATGCGTGGGCGGCGGGAGCAACGCTATGGGCCTCTTTTACGCGCTCTTGGACGACGATGTCGCCCTGTGTGGCGTGGAGGCGGCCGGCCATGGGGTGGATACGGGGCAACATGCTGCCCCGCTGGCCGTCGGTGAGGTGGGGGTGTTGCATGGAAGCAAGACGCTCTTGATGCAGGACGAGGGCGGACAGATATTGCCCACCCATTCTGTCTCGGCAGGATTGGACTATCCGGGTGTGGGCCCTGAGCACAGTCATCTGCGCGACACGGGCCGGGTGCGATACGAAGTGGCCAGCGACGCCGAAGCCCTTCATGCCTTTCGGACGTTGTGTCAATTGGAGGGCATTATCCCTGCACTGGAGTCGAGCCATGCGCTGGCCAGAGCCATGGTCGAAGCCCAGTCGATGGCCACGGACCAACACGTTGTGGTCAATCTCTCGGGGCGAGGAGACAAGGACCTGGCGCACTATATTCGAGTCATGGCTGACGAGATCGCAACATAGGCAATCTTGACCCTGCACCAACCCACCACTATGCTCCATTTCGAGATGTCTTTGGGAACAATCAGAGTTTGCCCCCTTGTGCTGGCGCCCATCATCCTGTTGGTGGGGGTTGTGGCGGGGCCGGTGTTTGCACAGACACACACCAAGACGGTGAAGGTTGCCGTCATTGATGCGGACGACAACACCACTCGCGATGCCACCGATATCCATTACTTTGTGGAGAAAGGAATTCGCGTCAGAAGAGGCGGACAGCACGTCGAACTCTTGCCCATTGATTATGTGCTAAACGCGGGTGGCTACGAATTGGACCTTCAGAACATCGCGATGGGCCACGACGCCTTTAAGCGAGGCATGGCCTCCTATGATGCGGGCAATTGCGACGAGGCTGTGGAACTCTTGGGCGAAGCAGCGGTCTATTTTGAGCAATTCCATGCGTTTCTAGATACGCTGGATGATTACACGACGACGTTGGTCCGACAGGGTGTGTGCCTAGCTCGGTTGGGCGAAAAGCGGGCGGCGTCCCGTATGTTTCAGAAGGCGCTCGTGATACGACCGAAGCTTGTTCTTTCCGGTGCGCCCGATGCGAAACGCACCTGGAACAATGCGAAGAAAGCGATGCGGGGCGTGCGACTGAGTTCCATTTCAGTCGACACCATCCCTCAGGGGGCGCGCGTATTGATCGATGGTCGATATCGGGGCGTTTCGCCGGCGTATCGACCTCATTTGAGACGAGGCAATCACTATGTTCAGGTTGTACGGCAAGGCTATGGTCGCATCGGACGCCGTATTGACACGTCGGGAAAACGTCGCCAGTCCAAGTTTCGAGAATCCGTCAGGCTGGAGCCGGCGAGCCAACAACGCAGTCTCTCGAACCTCCTGCTCAATATTCGTACCGAGTTTGTTCAAGGCGGTGACCAGGCGGGGCAGTCGATCATGCGACTGCAGAAATTACTCCTCGTGGATTATGTGGCGCTTTTCCGGGCCACGGGTCGGAGCGAGCGGAAACGCGTGGAATTGGCGCTCTATGACCTCACAACGGGGCGTCAGCTGAATCGATTGGAAACAACCGTCAATTGGGCAGAGCGCAGCAAGGCGACCCGAAACGAGATGGTGGACTTGGCCGGTCGCTTGGTCGACGTGACATTCGAAACCTATGTACCGCCCGTGGACGATGTCGCTCAACAGGGTGGCGCGGGTGACAGTGTTTTTAACACATGGTGGTTTTGGACGGCAGTGGGTGTGGTCACTTTGGGTGGGATCGTCGGCTTGGCGGTGGGCTTGACCCCCGAAGACGATCCAGACGGTCTGAGTAAAGACGGAAATGGCTCCCTTTTGCTACGTTTCTAGCCCTAGTCCACGACGTATCCGTCCTCGATGTGCACAGTGCGGCTTGCATGTGCGCTGACTGATTCCGAATGGGTCACCAAAATCATGGTGACGCCCATGTCGCGGTTGAGATCCTCAAACAGGCCGATGATCTGACTCCCCGTTTGGGAATCCAAAGCTCCTGTGGGTTCGTCGCAGAGGATGATCTTTGGGCTGTTAAACAAGGCTCGAGCGATGGCGATGCGTTGGCGCTCCCCGCCGCTTAGATGCGGTGGAAGTTCATCGTGCTTGTGCAACAGCCCCACAAGTTCCAGGTTGTTCTTCACCTTGGCGGCGATCTCTTCTTCATTCAGCGCTTGATTGAAATAGGCCGGTAGCGAGACGTTTTGGGCGCAGGTCAAGTGTGGCAACAAGTGAAACCCTTGGAAGATGTAGCCGATCGTGCGATTTCGGAACATAGAGAGTGTCTTGTCTTCCAGTCCACGGATCTCTCGGCCGTCGACCAACGCGCTCCCTTGGTAATCTCGATCCAGGCCACCGATGATGTTGAGGAGGGTGGTTTTTCCGGACCCGGACATACCCATGATCGAGATAAACTCTCCAGCGTTGATCCGAAAGGTGATGCCGCGGAGGACCTCTTGGCTGCCGTATGACTTGCGAACATTGTCGAGTTCAATCATGGGTAGCCTAGGCTAACAGATGGTGAAGATGGCTGAAAGCCCACGTTGTTCGAGACGTTCGACCCCTTTGATGGGACCAATTGACACCGTGTGCCCCGACTGGCTACGCTGCCTTCGTGCCTCAGCATGTACCGGTCACTGTGGTTGACTATGGCGGCGGAAATATCCGAAGCGTTGTGCGTGCTCTCACTCACGCCGGCGGTGCCGTGCGGGTGTCCGCCGATCCCGCGGTTGTTGCAGCGAGCGACCGGGTCGTTTTGCCGGGACAGGGGGCGTTCTCCGAGTGCATGCATCACCTCACTACAACAGGTTTGTCCGATGTTCTGGTGGATCACATGGCCGCAGACAGGCCCTTTTTGGGCATCTGCTTGGGCTTGCAGATCTTATTCGACGAGAGTGAAGAGCAGGGGCTGCACAAGGGCCTGGGCATCTTGCCGGGGCGGGTCATACGTTTTGAGTCGTCGCCCACCCACAAGGTGCCACACATGGGGTGGAACACGGTTCACCCGGTCGCTGCGATGGCGATGATGGAGGGACTGCCGCCGGAGAGTTGGTTTTACTTTGTGCACAGTTATTACGTGGACGCACCGACTTTGGACGCCAGCTCGTCGGTGGTCTGTGCTCGGACGGAGTACGGTGTATCGTTCTTGGCGGCTGTCGCCAGAGGGAATGTGTTTGCTTGTCAGTTCCATCCTGAGAAGAGTCAGCAAAATGGTTTGCACATCTTGGAGCGTTTCGTTCAATGAGCTTTCAGGTGATCCCCGCCATTGATCTCATCGGCGGTGAGGTGGTGCGACTCGTACGCGGTGACTACGACGCCAAGACCGTCTATCACGCCGATCCCGTGGCCTTGGCGGTGTCCTTTGCGCAGGCCGGCGTGAAGCGTCTCCATGTGGTGGATTTGGAGGGGGCAAAGGCGGGAAGCCCGGTCCATGATTCGCTCATTAAGCGCATGGTGGCCGCGTCGGGGCTGGCCATTGAGGTGGGTGGCGGTATTCGAGACATGGCGACGGCAACACAGTACTTGGACGGCGCCGGTGTGCAGTGGGTGATTTTGGGGACGGCTGCGGTCCGGGATCCGGATTTTGTCCACCGTGCGTGCGCCCGCTGGCCAGGGCGGATCTTGGTCGGGCTCGATGTGCGCCATGGGCTGGTGGCAATGGACGGATGGCTGAGCGAGTCGACTTCGACCGCGGAGGGCATCGCGTCGGCGGTTGCACAAGCCGGGGTGGCCGGGATCATTTACACCGACATCCAGCGCGACGGCACCGGCGATGGACCGAATGTAGAAGCGACAGGGGCGTTGGCAGAACATGCGGGTGTCCCCATCATCGCTTCGGGCGGCGTGGCGACGCTCGATCACATCGTCGCTCTGAGGAAAGAGTCCTTTCGGGGTATCGCGGGGGTGGTCGTCGGCAAGGCCATCTTGTCCGGCGCCCTGTCGGTCCAGGAGGCGTTGGACGCTGTGGCTTAGTCGTCTCTCTTGAGGAGATAGGCCTCAATAAACTCATCGAGATCGCCGTCCAAGATGCGATCCACATTGCCGACTTCATGATTGGTTCGATGGTCTTTGACCATGCGGTACGGGTGGAGCACGTAGGACCGGATCTGGCTTCCGAAAGAGATGTCTTTTTTCTCGGCTCGCATCGCGCTGGCTTCCTCCTCGCGTTTTTTAAGCTCCAAGTCGTAGAGCCGCGACTTGAGCACCTTCATAGCGATGGAGCGATTCTTGGTCTGCGAACGTTCGTTTTGGCATTGGGCCACAATGCCTGTGGGGATGTGCGTGATTCGAACAGCTGAGTCGGT
>CAUZBV010000192.1:0-6836 GCA_963578115.1 Myxococcales bacterium | reverse complement strand
TGAACGGCTTCACCGATGCCACGGAAGCCTATGGAGTCAACATCGCCTTTGGCCATACAGGCTTCCAAGTGACATGGGGTGCCGTTTTGGAGGATCTGGATGGGGACGGTTGGGTGGACCTCTTTGCGGCAGGTGGGCATATCCCAGCCACATCCTTCATCGGCAACGCACAAGTGCAACGAAACGTGCTTCTCGCGGGCAGCGCCACGCTGCCTTGGCAGGAAATGCCGACTCCATGGATCCTTCCGGCAATCGCAGACAATATGGCCCGCGGCGTCAGCCTGGGCGACTACAACAAAGACGGGCACGTGGACATGGCGGTGTTGGATGTTACGGGCATGATCAGCATCTACAAGAACAAATCGAACAACCCTGTGCCCTTGCGGATTCGATTGCACGCTCAAGAGACACAGTACAAAGCGGTCGGTGCACGCGTCACCGCCACGTGCGGATCAACCACTCGGGTCCGCGAACTGACTGGAGGGACGTCCTTTGCGAGCACCCACGAACCGGTTGTACGGATCACATTCCCGAACGCGTGCAATGCAAACGGTCACCCGGTACACCTCACCATCCGATGGCCCAGCGGATATGTCCAAACCCTGTCGGCCACCACGGGCGACGACCTGTCGCTCAAGGAACCCAATTGGATTGTCTTCGATGCCAACACCCTATCGATCTCGCCCACCGACGCCACCGGGCAACCATTGGTCGCTGATGCGTCGGTCAGCATCGCGGTCGCAGGGGGCTCCGCGCTGAAAACCGGTTACGCCGGCGATCACACGTGGCAGGCGGATTTGACCGGTGTCAAAGACGCGCTCCTTTCCATCCTCATCAATGATGTGGAAATGCCCGTTCACCCACGAATTACCCCGTCAGCCACAACGATGTTCACCATACACACATGGCCCCAGGCCCTGGTACGAAAACAAGATTTTCACTTGGTCGCAGTCCTGAACGCCAATGCTACAAAACCAGCGAGCAGTGCAGCCATCTCCGCCACCGTGGCTCAAGATGGAACTACGCTCACGGTGGACTTGTTTGAGTCATCCAATGAGCCGGGCACCTACGTCGCCAAGGTGACCAATGGAACAGCGTCCACGGCGCCCTTATCGCTCCAAATCGTCGTTGATCAAGTCTTGATTGACGAACCCATTGTTGTCCCTGTACACCCTCGCGTATCCGCCGCAAACTCCAACATTGAAATCCGTGACCGCTATCCAGTGGGCACACCAACAATCGCCAGCGTTCCCGTCACGGCCCATTTGCTCCTGCGTGACATCAACTCGACGTATTCTCCTGTCGGAACCGCCGATATTACAATGACAGTGAACGGGATCCCATTGGAACCGGTCGGCCAGGCGGGCGAAGTGTCGGAATTGGCTTTGTACTATGACCCGATGGCGATCCCGCACAACGCCGCGCTTCAATTGTGGATCGACGATGAGCCACTGGGTGCAGAACGTGTGATGGTGTACCTCAACAGCGAGAAGGAGGTGGTTTCCTACATCGATGTGGATCGATCCATCTGCAGTTCAACCATTGAAACGATGGTCGCAGACGGACAAGACACCATACATCACATGCTCTTTCTGCGAGATGCGACCGGGGATGTCCTCCTAACTCCGAGCGTAGCGCCAACCTTCAATGCATCGCTGGTCAGCATCGTCCCGGGCTCAGTCGAGATATACAACGAACGCCTACGCTATTCTGTGCGAGCAGGTACTCAGGCAGGCATCGCGACCGTCACACCCAACCTCTACGGCACATCCCTCGATATCCAATGCACAACGCGATTGCTCCCCTCGACCCCAGTGACCGGACCGTTGAGTGACGCCATGAGTGAAATGTCTGCCCTGCCGACCACATTGGCTGCGGATGGCGTGTCCAGCGCCGCGTTGACACTCTATCCCCGGCGCACGAACAATCGGCTGGTTGGCAGTGGGCTCCAACTCGACATTCAGACCACACTCGGCGATCTCGGCAAAGGGGTCGTTTACGACGGGGTTGGACAATATGGGGCCACCTTAATCGCACCAGAGTCTCCGGGAGTCGCCGTCGTCACAGCACATTGTCCGGACCCATTCGTCACGATGAGCACCGAGGTTCTCTGCTTCGACCCACTGGTGGGGCCACCCGTTGACTCCGGCGACGACGATGCGGACGGGCAGGCCGAGCCCATGGCGGACACCACAGACACCACGCCGGTCGTAGAGGACGTGGAGTGGGTGGAGGAGCCGCCCGACACCACGGAAGTGCCCGACACCACGGAAGTGCCGGACAACGACGATGTGGACGCCTCGATCGACACGCAAACCAACGATGTGGAGACTCCCGATGTCATCGAAGATGTCAGCGCGCCGCCCCCGGACGACACAAACAAGCCGCCCCCCGATTCGTCGCCACCAACCGATACGACGGCCATCGACAGTTTTCCACCGGACGGCGCTACCGACATTGTCAATGCCCCTGAGACCGGGCGAACACCTTCCACAGGTAGTGGGGGGTGTACTCACACAACCGACTCTTCGTCACCTCTCTTGCCGATGCTCACTGTGCTCATTTTGTCCGTCCTCTTGCGCACCCGAAGACGAATCTGCGACGATTGCTGCGGGGGGACTTCCAATTATGCCGCAGGTTAAGAAAGTGGTGGACATTGCCGTTCCATCGACGTTCTTTTTCGACCTACTCTTGGATATTGAAAACTATTCCTCGTTTCTAAAGGACGTCATCGCCACCCGTGTCCTTCGCCGGGAGGGCGACCAAATGGACACCGAATTCACCGTCCAAGTCATTCGCCGACTGGAGTACTCCGTCCGGATGAAAATAGAGCGGCCGAATCGTCTCTCGTGGTCAACCCTGGGCGGCCGTTTGTTTCGAGAGAACAGCGGTTCCTGGGAGCTGGAGGTGATGGGGGGCACCCACACGCGCGCCACGTACACCATTAATCTCGAGGTCAACGCATTCGTTCCGGGTCCAATCGCCAAACGGCTGGTGGAATACACCCTCCCGGCCATGCTAACTGAATGGAAAGGCCACGCTGAAAATAGCTATGGAGAACGTCGATGAGTATGCACGCCCTGCGGGGACTGGAGATGGTCTGTATAACGCGTCATGGCGATTTTGTGCTCAACTACGCGGGCGCTGGTGTGTATGAAAACCCCCGCGGTGAGCCCATCAAGGATCTCATGGACATGGGGTGCATAGGCTGTGGCGCCGCCTACTTTACCACCGAGTCCGGTGCCATCGATTTCTGCCCAGCATGCGGATACATGGAGCGAAAGCACTTCACCACCTTTCAGGATTTGCAGGCATGGTCCAATGCACAACACTGGGGGTTTCTCAAACGCAATGGCCATCGGGCCTTCGGCGGCGAACAGGACGAAGAATGGCGCCTCGTGTTTGCGCCGGAAATGACTTCGGTGGTTGCAGCCGGACGCTTCAATGAAGTACGGAATCTCCTGGGATGAGCGCCACTCCCCCCACCGCCGGTGTGATCATCATCGGCAACGAGGTGTTGAGCGGCAAAGTTGTCGACCAAAACACTGGGTTCTTGATCACCGAACTGCGAAAGCTCGGGGTTCAACTCAAACGTGTGTCGATTATTTCCGATGACATTGATGTCATTGCGACGGAGGTCAGAACGTGCTCCGCTCAATTTGATTGGATCTTCACGACCGGAGGGCTCGGCCCGACCCACGACGATGTGACGATTGAAGCGATCGCCAAAGCATTCGAGGTGCCCTTGGTGCAATCCAAGGAGTTAAACAATCGATTGCTCCAGCTTAAGGACAAGGACCGGATCGCCACACTGGAACGAATGACCTTCGTCCCCGAAGGAGCCAAGATTTACTGGGGCGAGGAAGAAAACGACCGAATCTGGCCCACCGTCTTTATCCACAACGTCTACATTTTCCCTGGAGTCCCTGCCCTCCTTCGATCACGCTTTGCAGCAATGCATGCATTGCTCCGCAGTACACCGGTGGTGTGCCATACCGTCTATTGCTCACTCCGAGAAGTAGACATCGTCACCCCTCTCAACGCGACCGTGGACACGTTTCCCGATGTAGACATGGGCTCCTACCCACAGTTTGGTGATATGGACCATCGCGTTCGGATCACCTTTGAATCTATCGATGCCGAGGACACCGAACGTGCGTTGGACGATTTCGTGAAGCGTCTTCCAGCAGACACGATCGTTCGTATTCGACGGGACACGTAAACAGAGGTCGCACCACGCGCCGTAAGTTCTTATTGCCGAATTGGGTGTCACGGTGATATTAGCGTCCCGCACGTTCGGAGAAAATGAATGAAGCGAATCGGCGTCATTGGTGGGAGTGGCCTGTACGACATGGAAGGGGTCGAAAACTTGGAAGAGATCCAAGTGGACACGCCCTTTGGCCATCCATCCGATGCCCTTCGAGTCGGAGAGTTGGATGGCGTCCCTGTCGCCTTCCTGCCGCGCCATGGACGCGGACACCGTTTTAATCCATCGGAGATCAATTATCGCGCCAACATCTGGGCCCTTCGGAAATTGGGGGTCGACTTCATCCTTTCGGTGAGCGCGGTGGGCTCCATGCGTGAAGAAATCGAACCGGGTCAATTGGTTCTGATCGACCAGTTCATTGATCGCACTCGCGGCATGCGCGCCCACACCTTCTTTGATACTGGGTGCGTGGCACATGTTGGCTTTGGACAGCCCATTTGCCCCGATTTGCTCCAACTCCTTGCCGACTCGGCAGCGACCATTGATGTGCCGCACCATGTGGGCGGCACCTACGTTTGTATTGAAGGCCCCCAATTCTCTACGCGAGCCGAATCGTTGCTTTACCGAACCTGGAATGTGTCTGTCATTGGAATGACCAACCTGACGGAAGCCAAATTGGCCCGCGAAGCGGAAATTTCCTACGCAACGATCGCAATGGCGACCGACTATGACGTCTGGCACGAGAATGAAGAGGATGTCTCCGTAGAGCAGGTTATTGCCACCCTCCAAGGCAACGTGGACAAGGCCAAAGCACTGATCCGAACGGTCGTCCCCCGGATTCACCAGGCACGACTGGAGGGGCTCGTGACCACCAGTCACACCGCCCTGGCCAATGCGGTCATGACCCATCCCGACAGCATCCCCGAGTCCACCCGAACAAGAGTATCTTTGTTCATGGACCGCTATTGGAACAAAGAGAGAGCATGAACAACACGCAGAGCTTACTGGTCGTTGGGTCAGTGGCCTATGATGACATCGAAACCCCGCAATCCACTCGCAAGGACATGCTGGGAGGATCCGCGACCTATTTCTCCATCGCCGCCAGCCATTTGAGTCAACCGCGATTGGTGGGTGTTGTGGGCCGAGATTTTCGCAATGAGGACCGCTCTTTACTGCAAGAGTCCGGTATTGACACCGCGGGGCTCATGACCAACACCGATGGCGACACATTCCGGTGGGGTGGGCGCTACCATGAAAACATGAATGAGCGCACAACCCTCTACACTGCGCTCAACGTGTTTGAGACCTTCAAGCCCGTCCTACCCGATGCGTACACATCGTCCCAATGGGTCTTTCTCGGCAATATCGATCCGGTACTCCAATCCGATGTGCTGACCCAGATTCAATCTCCTCGATTTGTGGCGCTGGACACCATGAATTTTTGGATTGAAGGGCGTCGAAGTGATCTACTGAATGCGCTGAAACAGGTGAATGGCATCATCATTAATGACGAAGAGGCCCATCTACTCACGGGCGCATCCTCCCTGATGGCGATGGCACGTGGCATCCGAGCGCTGGGCCCCACCATCGTCATTATTAAGCGGGGAGAGCACGGTGCCGTGTTGTACCACCAAGACACCCTCTTTTTTGCACCCGCATTTCCGGTTGATCATGTCGTCGATCCCACAGGCGCCGGCGACACATTTGCGGGCGGGTTCATGGCGTCGTTGTCCCAAAGGGGCGAAATGTCCAAGGATCACCTGCGGCGTGCCGTAATCATCGGGAGTGTTTTGGCCTCGTTCTGCGTAGAAGGCTTCGGTGTGGAGCGGCTCTTGGATATTTCACAAGCCATGATTCGTGAGCGTTACCAACACATCCAATCCATCACGTCATGTCCCGATTGGGTGGATGGATGAGCGAAGACTCTCGATCCTCAAACCCTCTTCGGAAAATCGCAAGAGAAGGTGCACTCGAGGTGGTAAGCAGTCGGCGTCTCAGTCGATTTGTGGGAAAACTTGCCGACTCTAGACTGCCCAAAGTGGTCGTTCAGCGAGCCATCGCGTGGTACATCCAGGCCTATGGTGTCAATGTGGAAGAAATGGAACACCCTCCCGAGGCGTATGAAAGCTTTGATTCGTTTTTTACGCGTAGGCTCCGCAAGGGCGTCCACACGATCGACACGTCTCCCAACACATTGGTGTCTCCCGCCGATTCCAGAATCCTCAATTTGGGACGCATCCGCGATGGAGAGTTGACCCAAATCAAGGATCGCACCTATCGATTGGATGAGCTCTTGGACAGCACCAATGATGCGGCCCGATTCGCACGAGGATCCTACATCACCCTCTATCTCAGTCCCAAGGATTACCATCGGGTGCACAGCCCCTGCTCGGGACGCATTACCCACTACCGCTATGTGCCTGGGCGGCTATATCCCGTGAACAATCTCGGGGTGAGCCATGTAGAACGACTCTTCGCCATCAATGAACGCCTCATTACGTACCTAGATACGGATCACGGAGCCGTCGCCCTGGTCATGGTCGGCGCGGCCAACGTCGGGAAGATTACCGTGGGCTATGACGACATCACGACCAACTCTTCCAACAAGCAGACCGCCTATACGGTGGAA
>CAUZBV010000191.1:0-6868 GCA_963578115.1 Myxococcales bacterium | reverse complement strand
ACCTGGAGATCAGGTTGAGATCGTGGAGAGGCTCTTAGTGAATGAGCTTTTCACTGGGCGGTTTGGCCGCCGGTATGGTCCCAAACTTCTTTTCGTACAGCTGGATGTTGTCACCCAATGCGATGAGTAGCCGCTTGGCGTTTCTTGGGTTGCAGATGATCCGAGAGCGCACTTTCGCTTTGGGTTGCTGCGGTTGTACGTAGATAAAGTCGAAGACGAACTCGGTTTCATTGTGGTTGATCATTGCCAAGTTGCAGTACGCCCCTTGGGCAACGGTCTCATCCAATTGCACTTGGATACCGACGGTCGCTTGTTTTTTTGGTTTATCCGATGCCATGAAGGGCATTAAATCATATTCAGTGTGGGATTGACAGGTGGACGATCCCTCCGGTTCAATCCGCCTACGCAACGAGTTGCGTAACGAAGGAGGCGTCCATGGGCCAGAATGTGTTGGCAATCGATCAAGGGACCACTGGGACCACGGCATTGGTGCTCGATGCATCGCTCAACGTACTGAGCCGAGCCAATCAGGAATTCCCGCAGATCTACCCCCAACCGGGCTGGGTTGAGCATGATCCCGAGGCCATCTGGGAGAGTACCGTTCAGGCGGTTTCGCGCGTCATGACCGAGGGTGGAATATCGGGAGACAGTATCGCAGCCATTGGCATCACCAATCAGCGTGAAACCACCGTGGTGTGGGATCGGGCGACATCTCAACCGATACACAACGCCATTGTGTGGCAGTGTCGACGGACTGCATCTCAATGCGAAGCGTTGAAAGAGAAGGGGCTGGAAGAGCTTTTTCGCATGCGGACCGGCTTGGTGGTGGACGCGTATTTTTCCGGCACCAAGATTGCCTGGATACTCGACCATGTGGATGGAGCTCGGGAGCGGGCTGAGCACGGAGATCTGGCGTTTGGAACCATCGATTCCTATCTGGTTTGGCGTCTCTCGGGTGGGGCGATCCATGTGACCGATGTGTCCAACGCGTCGAGGACCCTCTTGTACGACTTGAATGACATGGCCTGGAGCGACACCTTGTGTGGTCACCTCAATGTGCCCATGACCATGCTGCCGGAGGTCCGTAGTTGCAGCGAAGTGTACGCAACCACCCGCAGCATGCCGGGCCTGCCCGATGGGATCCCTATCGCTGGTATTGCGGGCGATCAGCAGGCTGCTCTGTTTGGGCAAGCATGTTTTGAGCGGGGTCAGGCAAAATGCACCTATGGAACCGGTGCATTTGTTCTCGTGAACACCGGCGATCAACTCAAACGCTCCGCGCACGGCATGTTGACGACTGTCGGTTGGGAATTGAACGGCTCCACCACATACGCTCTGGAAGGCAGCGCTTTCATCGCGGGGGCGGCGGTGCAATGGCTTCGAGACGGGCTTGGCATGATCGATAGCGCACCGGACATCGAGGCGTTGGCGGCGTCTGTACCCGACAATGGGGGGGTGGTCTTTGTGCCTGCACTGGCCGGTTTGGGTGCGCCTCATTGGCAGCCCGACGCGCGCGGCGCGTTTTTCGGTATCACACGAGGGACCACAAGAGCGCACATGGCGCGGGCCGTGCTCGAAGGAATCGCGTTGCAGATCACCGATATTCTGAAGGCAATGGCCGAAGACTTGGGCTCGCCCTTGGCGGATCTACGAGTGGACGGTGGTGCCTGCCAAAACAATCTCCTGATGCAGTACCAAGCCGACATGTTGGGTGTGGAAATTATACGGCCCACACTCGTGGAAACAACGGCGATAGGTGCCGCGTGCTTGGCGGGTCTGGCGACAGGCGTGTGGAACGATTTGAGTGACGTGCGCGGTGCATGGAGTGAAGATCGGCGATTTGAACGGACCATGAAGTCATCCACGGTCCAGCAACATTTGGAGCGTTGGGCCCATGCTGTGCAGCGCTGTTAGTGCAATAGCGTCTCTAGTTGCCCGTTTTTGGCTTGACGTTCATCGAGGTTTGAACTACTTATCCCTGTACCGTACAACAACCGGTCTGGAAATGAATCCCAAACAGTAAGTATACTTTCGATCAATCTCTCCTTCGATCCATTGTGGATCGAACGCTATCTCACCGACATAGACTTCGCCACGCGGAGCGTATTCCCCGGAGAAAACAATGAATTTAAAAGAACTGAAGGAAGAAAAAGTAGCGAATCTGGTGGTCATGGCCACCGACTTGGGCGTTGAGAATGCGCCGAACCTACGAAAACACGAACTCATTTTTGCGATCCTTCAGGCGCAGACCGAGAAGAACGGTCTTATTTACGGCGAAGGCGTGCTGCAGACTCTCCCCGATGGATTCGGGTTTCTGCGCGCCCCCGATTACAATTATTTTCCCGGATCAGACGATATTTACGTCTCACCATCCCAGATCCGTCGATTCAATCTGCGAACCGGTGACACCGTGTCCGGTCAGATTCGGCCACCAAAGGACGGTGAACGTTATTTTGCGCTGCTGAAAGTGGAGGCCGTCAATTTCGAGGAGCCGGAACGCGCTCGAAACAAGGTGCTTTTCGACAACCTCACCCCGCTCTATCCGGACGAACAGTTGGAGTTGGAGCACAGCCCGAAGCAGTATTCCACACGGATTATTGATCTACTTTGTCCCTTGGGCAAAGGCCAGCGGGCTCTGATCGTGTCGCCACCGCGGGCAGGTAAGACCGTGCTCTTGCAGGACATCGCCAACGGCATCACCAAGAATCACAAAGAGGTCTACCTCATCGTGTTGCTCATTGATGAACGCCCCGAAGAGGTGACGGACATGGAGCGCAGTGTGAACGCCGAGGTGATCAGCTCCACCTTCGATGAACCTGCTACGCGACACGTCCAAGTGGCCGAGATGGTGATTGAGAAGGCCAAGCGTCTTGTGGAGCACAAGCGTGATGTGGTCATCCTTCTCGATTCAATCACTCGATTGGCACGCGCGTACAACACGGTGGTGCCGCCGTCGGGTAAGATTCTCTCCGGTGGTGTGGACTCCAATGCTTTGCACAAACCCAAGCGATTCTTCGGTGCAGCCCGCAATGTGGAAGAGGGTGGCAGCTTGACCATCATCGGCACCGCCCTCATCGACACGGGTAGCCGAATGGACGAAGTGATTTTCGAGGAGTTCAAGGGCACAGGCAACAGCGAGATCCACCTGGACCGAAAGCTGATGGAGAAGCGGATTTTCCCGTGCTTGGACATCAACAAGAGTGGCACGAGAAAAGAAGAATTGCTCATGGATCCGGTTCAACTCAATCGGGTATGGATCCTTCGACAGCTCTTGCATCCGCTCAACGTAATCGATTCCATGGAGTTTCTTTTGGACAAAGTCAGCAAGCATGACGAGAACCAAGCGTTCCTGGATTCAATGAATCAATAGGGCTTGGGTGTGCGTAAAACGCTTGCCATGAGAAAGAACTCCGTGTTATCACAGCCAGCCTTGCCGTCATCACAGGTGATGAGCGGTCGAGCATAAAGGGGCGATCATGCGTCAGGGAATACATCCAGAATACAACGAAGCCACGATTTCGTGCGCGTGTGGCACTTCGTTTAAGACCCGGTCTACTCGCGGTGATTATTCGGTGGAAATCTGCTCGAGCTGTCATCCTTTCTACACCGGCAAGCAGAAGATTATGGATACGGCCGGTCGCGTGGAGCGATTCCGTCGGCGCTACGGACAAACCGGCGAATAGGCCAACTTGCACAGCGGTTAGCCGTCATAGTGGAGGCCACTGTGTAGACCGGTGGTCTCTTTCTTTTTAATATCCCCTTGGGTAGGAATCTTCGGTGGTTTTGCACTTGCGTGTAGGTTCGTTCGGACGCTACCGTACTCGAGCCCAAACGGGATACAGTGACGCTGACCATGCAGCATGCATGAGGGATATGTAACCACCCAATGTTTGAAAAACTCGCCATCATGAAGGAACGCAATGACGAAGTGCTTTCAAAGATGGGCGATCCCGAAATTGTTAATGATCAACGTCAGTATCGCGAACTTGCCGTCGAACATCGCCAACTAGCCCCCTTGATCGATGCTTATGAACGCTACAAGAACATCTCTACCCAGATCGAGGAGAGCGAGGCGTTGCTGAAGGACGACGATCCGGACATTCGCGACATGGCTCAAGAAGAACTGGCTCAATTGACTCCCGAGCAAGAAGCGCTGGAGCAGCACCTCAAGGTCTTGCTCTTGCCCAAAGATCCCAATGATCACCGAAATGTCATCTTGGAGGTCCGTGCGGGTACTGGGGGAGACGAAGCGGCCCTCTTTGCGGCGGATATTTTTCGAATGTATACCCGGTACGCCGAATCCAAGGGCTGGAAACTGGAGATCATGAGCACCAATGAGACCGAGTTGGGGGGGATGCGCGAAGCCACTGTATCGGTGTCGGGTGAGAGCATCTACAGTGCACTCAAGTACGAGGCGGGGGTGCATCGGGTGCAACGGATCCCGAGTACAGAGACCCAAGGGCGGATTCACACCAGCGCGTGCACCGTGGCGGTCTTACCCGAAGCGGACGATGTGGAACTCGACATTCCAGCCAATGACCTCAAGATCGATGTGTATCGCTCCAGTGGTCCCGGTGGACAGAGTGTAAACACAACCGACAGCGCTGTCCGTGTGACGCATTTGCCATCTGGCTTGGTTGTGACGTGTCAGGATGAGAAGTCTCAGATAAAAAACAAGGCCAAGGCGTTGAAGGTCTTGCGAGCACGTCTGTTGGAAAAGATGCAAGCCGAAGCGGATGCTGAGCGGGCTGCAGACCGACGTGCGCAAGTGGGCTCAGGGGACCGATCAGAGCGGATTCGAACCTACAATTTTCCACAAAACCGCATGACGGATCATCGGGTTGGGTTAACGCTCTACAAGCTGGATCAAATCATGATGGGCGATTTGGACGAGACCATCGAATCTGTTTCGACTCATTTCCAAGCGTTGGCGTTGTCCGCTACCGATCACTAAACCCTTATTACGACTCGAAGAGAGCCCCTTGGTCGTCGCTAATGGCACGGCCCAAGTGCGCGTACGCCAGGGATGTTGCCACTCGCCCTCGAGACGTTCGTTTGATGAAGCCTTCTTGGAGCAAGTAGGGCTCGTACACGTCTTCTAAGGTGTCACGCTCTTCACTGAGTGCGGCGCACAGGGTCTCCACACCCACAGGTCCTCCCTCGAATTTGTCGATGAGGCACGAGAGGTACTTTCGATCCACCCGATCGAGTCCGGCTTCGTCCACATCCAGGCGCGTTAGCGCATAAACCGCCATCTCCGTGTCGATGGTGCCGTCTCCGTCCACTTCCGCAAAATCTCGGACACGACGAAGCAAGCGATTGGCGATTCGTGGTGTACCGCGCGACCGCCTTGCAATCTGGAAGCCGCCATCTTCGCTGCATTGAATGTCCAAGATCCCCGCCGATCGCAGAACAATTTTCTGAAGTTCCGGATGGTTGTAATAGTCCAACTGGGCATGGAAACCGAATCGATCGCGAAGTGGTGATGTCAAAAGGCCGGTTCGGGTGGTTGCGCCCACCAAGGTAAAAGGCTTCAGTGGCAATTTGACGTTTCGAGCATGGGGGCCTTCACCCACAATGAGGTCAAACTGGTAGTCCTCCATAGCGGGGTAGAGGTTTTCTTCCACCGCTGGGTTCAGCCGATGAATTTCATCGATGAACAAGACATCCCGTTCCTGCAAGTTGGTCAACAGGCCTGCTAAATCCCCTTTCCTATCCACCGCTGGTCCACTGGTGATGTGGATATTGACGCCCAACTCTTCGGCGATGATGTACGCCAACGTGGTCTTTCCAAGACCGGGTGGACCGGCGAACAACATGTGATCCAGGGCTTCCGAACGTTTCCGGGCGGCTTTGACAAAAACCCGAAGATTGTCGATCAGCTTGGATTGGCCCACGTATTCGGAAAACGACTGGGGGCGAAGGGACCGATCAAAAGACTGCTCATCTTCAAGTTCGAGGGGGCTAATGAATCGGTCGCTGGAATCCATGGATTACCGAATTTGTTGTAGGGCCTCTCGAAGGAGGTCGTCGAAGTTCTCGGGTAGTGTATCGCGTGCGTTCAGTGCGGACAGGGTTTTTTCGATTTGTATGTTCTTGAAGCCTAAGTTGGCGAGTGCACTTGCGACGTCGGCCAACATTCCAATGGGAGCGGTTCCACTCGCCGCAGGTCCACCCGAGAGGGTCGCGTCCGTGAGCATCAATTTGTGGAAGACATCGCGCAACTCGACCAAGATGCGCTCAGCGGTCTTTTTGCCGACTCCCGGAATTGTCGTCAGTCGCTTGACGTCTCCACGCGTGACAGCACCGACCAAGTCTTCAATCGACGATCCACTGAGGATGTTCATGCCGAGCTTGGGACCAATGCCCGAGACCGTTGTTAAGCGAAGAAAGATCTCGCGCTCGGTTTCGTTCAGGAATCCATAGAGGTGCAGGGCATCTTCACGAACATGGGTGTGAATGTCGATGCTCAACTCTTCGTTGCTGGGCAACGCCTGCATGGCGGGCACCGACATAAAGATGCGATACCCGACCCCTTGGACGTCGAGCACGACATGGCTATCATGTCGGCTAAGAACTTGGCCGCGAAGTGAGGCTATCAAGATTGAAGTTCTCCGTTCCGTGGTGGCAATGACAAATGGCCATGGCGAGGGCGTCTGATGCGTCTTCTGCGGCGACTTCCGGCAACCCAAGCAGCGTTTTGACCATCATTTGTACCTGATACTTATCGGCTCTTCCGCGACCTGTCACCGTCTTCTTGATGTGGGTTGCCGAATATTCAACGATTGGAATCCCATGAGCCGCAGCGACCGCCAAAATGACGCCGCGCGCGTGCCCAAGCGACAACGCCGCTTTGACGTTCTTGTGA
>CAUZBV010000190.1:0-6887 GCA_963578115.1 Myxococcales bacterium | reverse complement strand
CAATCACCCATTATGCCCAATGCGTAGGGAAGCGGCCCAAGTTCAAGGAAGCTTGGTACAACTTAGGCATTGCGTACAGCACCAAGAAACAACATGACAAAGAAATCGACGCCTACAAGAAGGCCATTGAGGCGGACGAAAAGTATTCCAAAGCCATGTACAACCTGGCCATGGCCTATGAAGATGGCGGTGATGACGACAAGGCGATCGACTACTACGCCAAAGTCATAACCCTGGAACCAAAAGCCGTAGACGCCTATATTAACCTCGGTATCTTGTACGCCAAGAAGGGGCGTTTCGTGAAAGCTATCTCGGAGTACGAGAAGGCCATTGAGCAAGATCCCGAAGTCCCCGACGCCTATTTCAATATGGGGATCGCCTTCAGCAAACGCGCTCGATTGGACGAAAACAAAGAGACGGAAAACGTACTGATCAACAAAGAGATCGATGCGTACAAGAAGGCCGTCGAAAAGAACAATCGGTACCACAAGGCCTGGTACAACCTGGCCATCGCGTACAACAAGCTTCAAGACACCAAGCAAGAGATCAGCGCCTATATCAAGGCGATTGAGATCAAACCCGAGTACCCCCAGGCCCTGTTCAACCTGGCCTACGCCAAACAAGAACTAAAGAAGAACGATGAAGCTATTCAGTACTGGAAGAAGTATCTGAGTATTGCCGTGGAACTTCCCGAGGAAAAACAATTCGTCATCACGGCCCGAGCCCAACTCAAGAAACTGGACGGCACGAGTTCTGAAAATGGCACCAAAACCCCCGCAAGCACGGATGAGAAATAGCGCCAACACCCCGTGGATTCCGATCCCGAAACCACACTCCGATCACGCTCCAATCTCCATATCCGGTGACTTTCCAACAACGATCTGCCAACCCTAGTCTTGCCGATCGCCGAGTGCCGTCCTATATATGAACAAGACGGAGACCCATGAGCAAAGATTTCTACCAAGTGTTGGGTGTTGCGAAAAACGCGTCGACGGCCGATATCAAAAAGGCCTTTCGAAAGAAAGCCGTCAAGCTTCATCCTGACACCAATCCCGATGATCCCAAGGCGGAAGAAGCGTTCAAGGATCTGAACGAAGCCTACGCCGTGTTGTCAGATACGGAAAAGCGTAAACAATACGATATGTTTGGGAACGAGGGGTTTCGTCAACGCTACTCCACGGAAGACATCTTTCAGGGAACCGACTTTGCGAGTGTTTTCAGCGATCTTGGATTCGGCTCGACCATCTTTGGGAACGTCTTCGGCGGCGCGAGTCCCCCCAGGGGACAGGCCCACCCATTTGGAGGGTTCGGCGCCGATTTTGGGCGCACACAGAATCGCAAGTCACCGCGGAGCGCACCCAAAGGAAACGATCTCATCATTCGCGAAGAGGTCAGCTTCTTCAAAGCCGTTATGGGTGGGGAGCACCGCGTGCACATCAATCATGAAGGAGACCAGCGGGCCATCACGGTGCGCATTCCGGCGGGCATCCGCGATGGGCAGAAAATCCGCGTCAAAGGCGCCGGCGAGCAATCCAATGCGATGGGCAGATCCCCGGGCAATCTACTCATCCAGGTCAAAGTAGCGCCTCACCCCACATTCCGCCGGGACGGCGATCGTCTCTTAACCACAGTCCTGATTCCCGTGTCCACGCTCTTGCTGGGGGGTACCGTAGATGTTCCTATGCTCGATCCACCGGACGAGACCAAGAAGATTCGAATCAAGCCCGGCACGCCCGCCGACACACAACTCCGTATTCGCGAGGCCGGCGGCCCAAAGAAAAATGGGAAGCGCAAGGACTTGTACGTCATCGTCCAGCCTGACTGGCCCACGGAACTCACGGAAGAACAGCTGGCGTTGGTGGAAGAGTTGCGAGACAAAGGGCTATAAGTCGAGCGGGGATTGAGCGTCGTTTTACAGCCCTGGTGTGTACTGAAGCACCACACCCTTATCACCCACGATCAGCGCCGTGCCATCATCACTGAAAGCCACGGCGTTCAGGTCGGTGTTGACCGGTACGGTGAGCGGCGCCACGATGCCTTCATCGGGGACGATCAAGAGGACCCGACCGCCCTGGCCCACCACCAGCATGTAGTCATCCTCTAGAGTTGCGGCGGTCCACGACCCTCCTCGCAGGGTGGACAAGGTACGCGTAGGCCAACGAATATTGCCGAAAACCGTGGCGCATAGACCGGCGTCACCAACCACGCCGATCGTCGGCCCGTTGCCACCAAGCACGCCGTAAAGCACCTCCTCGGCACCCATCGTCTTGTGGGTCGGTGGACCCCCGAGCGGCTCAAAGATGGTCAGGGCACCCCCATCACCCGCCGACGTCAGAAGGGGGTTATCGGCCCCCGTAAATGCCAGCGCGTTGGCCGGGACCGCGGCGTACATGGCCAGGGTCATACTCAACACATCCAGCCGATAGATGGCCTCACCCTCCGCACTGACCGCAAAGATGTCGCCGCTCACCGGCTGGATGGCCACATCGGTCATGGTGACATTGTCGGTGTTGGGCACAAAACTGAAATCGAACGCAAACGTGTCAAACAGGTAGATACCGGACGCCTCGCCCACGGCCGCCGCCCGACCTGCGGCCGGATCGAAGGCCACCCCGGTCAAGGACTCCGGGACCCATTCGGACAAATCCATGAACTCGTAGGGGTCGTCCTCTATGGTGTACGCCTCCTCGCTAAAGGGGGTAAACCACATCACGTGTGCACCTCCACCCACCGGCGTGCCGACGATAAGCGCCTCACCGATATCATTGAACGCGATATCCACCAGATGGGCCGTCGTACCGCTGTTCAGCAGCTGGACGCTCCCCAACCCCAGGACCATCTCCATGGTCTGCATAGCTGCCGGACCCACATTCTTAACCGCCTTGACCTCATAGCGACTGGCAAAAAACACGTCATCGTCTGTGCCGACCACACCGTCCGGCCCAGCGCGATGATTGAAGAGCCCGGCCGCTGCGTCGACGTCCAATCCAACCAGTTCGTCCAATCCCTGGAGCGTCAGTGTGGGGCTGTTAAGAAGCTCGAGGACGGGATCGGTGTTGATCGCCGACCAATTTCGCGAATAGGCAATCAGCTTGTCGATCGACTTTTGCCCCACATACGCCAGGGTATCCAGCTCTTCCAAAGAGGCGATCACGACGTCATCGCTGGTCCCCAGCACACCGTCATTACCGGCTCGATAGGCGATGATGGCGCCTGGCGTCTGGCCTTTGAGGCCGACCTCGCCGACCAGGACGCCCTTGGTCGTCCACGGATCGTTGATGAACTGCAAAAGGTGTTCGATCTCCGGGTCCACCGGCGGGTCGACCGTATCGTCGGGTGGCGTCGTATCGTCGGGTGGCGTCGTATCGGGCGGTGGGTCCACATCCGGCACCTCAATGACATCCGCGTCAGATGGCTCGATGACATCGGTGTCCGTTGGCGTGACTTCATCGGGAACGTCGGGCGCAACATCAACCTCATCCACCCCATCGTCTGGGGGGATGACAACATCGGGCTCACCGGTGTCGGTTGACGTACCGCCAGGATCCCCACAGGCCGCCAGCAGGAGACCGAGCAGGAAGATGGTCGGGCAGCGCCTCATGGCGCCACCCACTGTTCGGCAAACGCTTCCAGTTTGCCCAGCGTCACCGAGCCCACATGAGGCACGTCATCCACTTCGCTCACCGCGTCAAACGGGTTGTCGTCCACGGTGCCCAGCTGCCCATCCGGCCCGTTTCGGTGGCTCAGGATATTGTTTGACGCCTTCTTGCTGACTCCCACCGTAGTGACCAGCACGTCGTAATCGGTCGTCTCGTGGTTGAGGAATTGGCACACGAGCGCCAACTCCTTGGAAACCGTGGCCCAGACGGCAGCGTACTCTTTGAGCTTGCCCAAGGCGCTGGGTCCCACGTAGGGAACCGCGTCGAGTTCGTCGATGGTCTGAAACAAATCGTCATCGCCCGTGCCCGGCTCAGCGTCCGGGCCATCGCGGTGGGCCACAATCTTGCCGGCAGCTAGACTCGTCAGCCCCACGTCGATGTCGAACACCACAAACGTCGCCTTGGGATCGTTCACAAAAACAAGGAGTTCGTCGTTGGAGTTGGGTTGGATCCAGGCCTGTGCCCACGCCATCAGAACCGTCAGCGCGGTCGGTCCGACGTACGAGACCGCGTCCACCTCATCCAGTGAATCATAGGGATCGTCGTCCACGGTCCCAAACACGCTATCCGGTCCATCCCGGTGAGCGATCAAGTGAAGAGCGGCGTTCTTATTGAGCCCAACATCCACATCCAAGAGTTGGAATGTGGTTTTGGCGTCATTGAGAAACGCGACCAGTTTCAACTCGTCGGCGGGTACGCCACCACTTGGGGGTTCCCATGTGGCCGCGTAGCTGTAGAGTTTTCCCAGCGCAGACGGTCCCACGTAACTGACCGCGTCGACCTCCGCCTCCGAGTTAAAAAGGTTGTCGTCCTCCGTGCCGAAGGTCGCATCCGGGCCATCACGATATGTGATGAGCGTTTGGGCAGCTGTTTTGGTCAGTTTCACGTCATCATCCAACACTTTGAATGTGGTCGACTCATGATTCAGCATGGCCAACAGCAGCCCCTCGGGGCCCACCACCGGCGGTGGATCAACGGGGTCAGGGGGCGGAGGAGGCTCCTTCAGTTTGGCGATGTACGCCTCGATCACCACCAGACCGCAATTTCCCGTAACCGCCAGGAGCGCTGCCTTCGTAGCAAAAAGCCCCGTTGTATTGAGCACGCCCATGATGGCGGCAGCTTCTTCCGGAGAAAGCCCGACGTCACCGGTCAACTCCTCCTGTGTGGTCGCGTTGACGAAAGCGAGCAACTCGGATTCGTCCAAACCAAGCCCGGCTGACGCGGTGGGGCCGTCGCCCAAGAATCCATAGTAGATGGCTTGCAAATCAAAGGGCAAAGCCGCGTTGGTTGATGCGGCGATGCGTTGAAAGAACACGGGATCGTCGGTGGAATACAAAGGATCCACGTCCATGGGGACCACCCCGTTTTTGAACTTAGTGGCGAACCAGGCATCAAATTCTTCGATCGTCCAGGCTTCGGCCACAGAGACCTTAAACGCCGTACGCATGTGCTCATGGTCAAATTGCATGGCCTGGTCAAGCGTGTCTGTAATCGTTGCCCAGGTCTGCTCCCCTTTTTTCTTTCCTTCGCGCGTCACATCAATGGCCTTCACGAAACCGGCGGTCGAGCAGAGCACCTCCATGTCCGTCCCTTTGGTGGATTGCATCACATCCACGTCCCCATAGAGGGGCTCACCAGACACGGTCACGAGAACCACATCACGAACGGTGGCATCAATGAGCGCCTGGTAGGGCGACGTCGAGCCCTCCGGTTTAGCGATCACCATGATATCGGCGTATTTCCCCACCTCCAATGTGCCGACCCAAGCGTTCCACTCGAGCGCATTGGCGGGATTGACGGTGACCATCTGCGCCAACGTGTACTCATCAAAGGGCAGATACCCGGGTACGGTCTGGGCGTACCACTTGTTAACCTCATAGGCGATCTTGATCTCGTCCAACAGATTCTTGCCGCCGCTCGGGCTCCAATCGGTGGCCAAACTGACTGTCACACCGGCGCTCATCGCTTGATCAACCCGGGTCGTCTTGCCGTAGAGAAGCAAATTACTGAGCGGCGACCAAACCAGCTCGGCATTGGCGGTGCCCATTGCACCAAACTCCGTGGTTGTTAATGCCGTCCCATGAATTACGACGGTCCACTCATGCAGCATGTCCAAGTCCGTCAGCAACGTAAATTCGGCCAACGAGGGATCGGCGTCAATGCCTTCCGCTAAATGAACGATCCATGCATCGACGAGACCGGCGTCCGCCTTGGTGAGAAAGGCCGGCACCGTCTTCTGCCAGCGGTAATCTTCGATAGACAAACCGCGCTGAAACACCTTGTCCTGATCAAAGTTCTTGGTCTCCACATTGCGGATCAACATGTCGTTGACGCCCTTGCGATTGGGGGTTCCTTGTATGCCGGTCTCTCCGCCGACCATGCCCTTCACCTCCGCGTATTTGGCGACTTCGATCACCAAATTGTAGTAGTTGCTGTCGGTCAAAAGCTTCTTGGGATAGTTGACGTAGGTGCTGTAGCTCTTGGCGCCGGTCCACTGGTACCGATTCTGATAAAGCTTGGGGGCCTCCCAGAGCGGCAAGGTGTTGTAGGCGGTGTGATTGTGGAGGTTGATCATCCCGGGGAAGATGTACCCATCGGTGTCCACCACCACAGCCCCCGTCGGGTTGACCGTCACCGGCCACGACTCGCCCTCCCCGATGATGGCCACGATCTGTTCGTTCTGAATGAGGATCTGCCCATTCTCAATGACGTCTTGTTCGCCTGTCATTGGGACCACAGTGCCGCGTAGAATAAGACCATTCGCGCTATTCCACGATCCAGCGACGGCGATCCCAACGCAGAAAAATAACCCCGCGAACACGCCACAAACAAGTTGAAACGTCCGTCTCATAGCCGGCATTCTACACAATCCGATGATTCTGATCGACCTCTACCCTCAGAGCGCCCATTCATAAGTGCTCATTCGTCCGTCGCAACCGACCAGCTGTCCGTCGGACAACTCCTCCCACACATTGTGTCCCTGGAGAGGTTCACTGCTCAGAATGAAATGGGTCACATACCCATTCTTTGTGGGCGCTTCGCATTCATACGCCAAGGATGGACACGTGTCGCGCTCGGGGCATTGGTGTTTGTATGTGCTTCGGTGCAACTCCCTCCCAAAGCGCGACGAGACCAAGAGGTTGCCGTCGGTCACCATGATGGTGAGCAGTGGGCGAGGTAGACCCTCCGATTCTGCCATTTTGGTCACCGTGTGAATGGTATCTCGCA
>CAUZBV010000189.1:0-6890 GCA_963578115.1 Myxococcales bacterium | reverse complement strand
GCGCGTATCAAACCGCCCAAGAGTTTCGCGCGATCATACGGTTGGCGACGTCCGTCTTTTTTCACAATAAAGGGAGCTTCATCCTCAATGGTTTCATACGTCGTATAGCGCTTTCCGCATCCTTCGCAGTGACGACGACGACGAATGGCGCGATTGTCACGGATCAACCGTGAATCCACCACACGATCTTCGTCATACTGGCAATACGGACACCGCATAGACCGCCCTTACTCTCCTGAGCCTTGTTGTTCCGAGACCGGTGCCGATTCCAGTGACGCGATTTTGCCCAATCGACGGTGATGTCGCTCACCATTGCACTCGCTCTTGTACCAAACCTGGATCATCTCCACAGCCAGGTCGGGTGCGGTAAATCGCCCGCCCAAACACAACACATTGGCGTTGTTGTGCTCTCTTGCCAGTCGCGCATGTTCAAGATCTTGAACAACGGCCGCCCGAATGCCTGGGATCTTATTGGCCGCTATACTCATACCGATGCCGCTACCGCAGACGAGCACTCCGTGACCGTATTCACCGCTCGAAACGGCGCAGGCCACCTTGGCGGCATAATCCGGATAGTCAACCGATTCGTTTGAAGTGGGTCCTAAATCAACGTAAGGCATGCCCAATTCCACAAGACGCGCACAGAGGTCGCGCTTGAGCTCATAGCCACCATGGTCACTTGCAATGACCAGGGGCGTGTCAGACACACTCACGCTCTAGAACTCGCTGTCGGGCACATCGATCACTTGGCGGTCTTTGTAATAACCGCAGGACCCACACACCCGATGCGGTTGCTTGAAAGCACCGCATCGCGAGCACTTGGACAGGTTCGGCTTTTCCACGCGGTCATGATTGGCACGACGCATTTTGGTTCGCGAACTCGAGGTTCGTTTCTTGGGCACTGGCATAGTTCTAATTCCTTAATCGAATATCACGGAGCTTTTCCCAGCGAGGATCGATAGCCTCTTCGCACGTGCATGGCTCCACATTCAAGTCTTGACCGCATTGCGCACACAGCCCCTTGCAGTCGGTCCGACAAATTGGAAAACTCGGTGCCGCGAACACAATGTGCTCCAAAATCACCGGTTCCAAATCGACTATGGGACCGGAGAAAAACGAAATATTTCGAGCTTCCTCCACTCCCTGCACTTCCATCGTTCCCTCGTCGCGTTCATCCTCTACGCCATGAACGAAAGTCCAATTCAACGGAACAGTCAGTTTTTCCTTCCCTGCCTCTGCACATCGACTGCAGCGAAAGCGGGTCTGAATCTCGACTGCGCCGTCCAGGCGGACGTTAAACTCGCTTCGGACAAGCTGAAATGTCACCGTAACGGGTGAATCGGAGACGAACAGTGCCGGCCCCAATGCTTCGTCAACCCACACGGACTCGAGCGTCTCAGCGATCTCGAGTCCCGCAACTGGAAGTGTATCCACCACAAAGGACAATGCCATTGAGCAATCCTCCACACCCACATACGGCAATCACCGTACCTCGGGGCAGGGCAGTATAACGATAAGCGTTCATCTGTCAACAGGTTCCGAGCGGACAACATTGGCCATGTAGACCGGCGACATGCGCTTGCCCAAACCGATGGAAATCCAAGGATGTGTTGGTCCAAAGGTCATAGTGCGGCCCCCCTTCTAAAGGGCAGTGGCCAACGCCGCGCACTTGTCCCCACGTATTGGACGGTTATACTGTTTCCACAATGGTTTTTTCGATCACGATGACAGTACACCGATGGCTCCTGGTCTTGCTCACCAAGACGTTTCCAGGATCCGCGTCGCTTCACACGGCCTTGGGACGCCTCCATCTCCGAATGAACGAGCCCACACCAGGAATGCGCTACTTGTGGACAGCGTTGCACTGTAATCCCGATCACGTGCCGGCATTGACAACCATCGCCAATGCCTTTGTTCGCGCCGATGATCCCAAGCGAGCGATCCCCTTTTACCGGCGCGCACGCACACAGAAACCCGGCGATGTAAGCGTGGCCTTTTCGTTGGCCAACGCGACCTATGAATGCGGTCACATCGAGCAAGCCATCGGCATGTACAACGAGATCGTCGAGCTCGATGCACGCCACACACGGGGGTTCTTCAACCTAGGCCATGCCCACAAGAGGCTGGATCAACTCGCACAGAGCGCTGCCATGTTTCGTAAAGCCCTCACCATCGATCCCACGTTCTACAAAGCCCGGTTTATGCTGGCTCTTGTCCTGAACGAGCAAGGCCTATCTGACAAGGCGATCGCCGAGTACCAACAGACCGTCATCGACCGGCCCGATTACGTCAAAGCCCACTTCAACTTGGGCAATTGTTTTCTCAGTGGTGGGCATGCTCAAGAAGCCATCGTGTGTTATCAGCACGTCCTACAACTCGACGCAACCTATGACAAAGCCTATGTCGCGCTGGCGCAGGCCACACTTCAGACAGGCGCGCTCCACGATGCACGCAAAGCGTATGCGGCCGCGCTGCGACTCCGCCCTGATCACCACAAATGTCGCTATCAGCTCGCCCACCTGTTGGAAGAATTGGGACGTTCAAAGGAGGCCTCTCTTCACTATCAGTTGTGTCTTCGCGATGCGCCTACATCGTCTGTCGCCGACCGGGTACGTCAGCGTCTGGCCGGACTGCAAACAGCCCCTGCACACACTGTATCCACCCTCACGCCCTAACGAAAATGTTCAAGCTGGTGGGCACTCCGATGATGTCTCTGTAGGAACTCGTGATGTCCAAGAGCGCGATGACTTCGGTGCGCTTGCCGGGTTCAATGTTGAAGATCAGGTGACTAACGCCACTGAAGACTGTGTACAATCCAAGGCCAGCGCCTTGTCCTGTAGTCGATGCTGGGTTCGTCTCTCCACGACCACAGCGCACGATGGTCTCGCCAATCGTGTCAATGCCGAGTGACCCAAACCGGTCGGTGATGGCAACCGCCATGACCCGATCATCGCACGCGTATCGGAGCTCCACACGTTCGTGAAAGTGCAAGTCGACCGCTTCGCTTCGAGGACGGGACGCATAGCGACGCTGACCGTCTTCAGTCACCGGAGCGTGGTACACGGCGTTCATAAGTAATTCATCCACAACGGAGACAACCACCATCGCCATGCGCTGTGGCACACCGGAGAGCTCACAAAATCGCTCGATCACTTCGAGTTGACCATATTTCTGACGCGTATGGCTCACGACTTCCCGAACAGGCTCGATCCCCTCCGTCAAGTAGGGCTCAAGCCCAAAAGGATCGTCGCTGAAGAGCTTCTGCAGGGTGACGGGCAACAGAAAGTCATCGTTCAAGACCTCTGCGGACACCACATGGCGATATGCAGATGCATCGATCCAGGACCCTTCCACCGTACTTTGCGAGTCCTGCACCACAATGATGGGGGTACAGGAGAGCTTACCGGCCAACATGTCGGTCAGCGCCGATTCCCAGTCGGGAGTCCGGCGAGACCAATCCAAGAGCAACACAGCATGATCACCGGCGGTCACTTGGTTGATCAGCTCACTGGGAGTGGTCACCGCAGCCAATGTCCAAGCCGCCATATCCGTCCTGGCCACGAGGTCTTTTTCCCCCGCTGGTTCAAGATGATGGAATATATGATTCATGGCACCACTTCCGGAAACGTCGGTAAACGCCAACGATCATCCACCAATTCCAATGGATAATCGTTGGCCGTCTTAAATTGATACCGTTTACTGTCCAGACGTTCAAGCGATGCGGGGGACCAGATAGCACGCCGCGCGGCACGCCGGCCAGATGGCTGAGCGAGCGCGCCAAATACCGCCCCAAGACGCGAACGAGATGATTTTGTCAGGCGCTTGATGGGCCATGGCCCCCCAATGGACACACCGGCTCCGAGCGCCTTTTCAATCGCACTACGCTGTTCTGCAGACAGCCGGCCACGGACTGCCACGAGTTGTGGCATCGGCATACCACGCAAGGTCGCTGCGATGTGAAGACCACTGCGTTTTGCCAACGACGCATAGGCGATGGTGCAGTCCACTTTTCCGGAACGCAACCAACCCAAGATCTCGGCCACATCGGATGCCCAACGAATGGTTCCGAAAAACTTCTCCACCGCCACTTCCCCCTCAAGGGCAAAATTGGATGCAAGAGACAACTCCCTCGGACCGGTCTTGACCAGCGCCAATCGGTTGCCCCGAAGAGAGCGGATCCCGCGCATCGAGTTTCGTGTCAGCACGGCGTACGGTGGCGCACTGCCCGAAGCGCCCACACCCACACCAAGAACGCGCACCTTGGAGGACATGCTCGCGACCATGCTCACATCGACCAGGCCCAAGTCGAGCCGTTTGGCGTTCATGAACGCCCTCAGATCACCCATCTGGGTAAAGGCACGACCGCGAATCGGTTCACCAGACGCTTCGCTCAACTTAAGCGCAAGTGCACGTGCAAATCGCGTGCGATTCACGTTGTCCTCGAAATACAACCTGGGCACATACACACCCAACTCCAAGGGGATGGGTTCCTGAGCGAACGCGACGACGGGCGAGGCGAACAATCCGAGAACCCACGCGGTGACCACCACGACAATCACCGGCTGGCGTCTACGCCCAGACCTACAAACGGTGACAAGATCGCTTATTTCAGGCCTACGGACCAAGAATTCGCTCCTTTCGTTTCAATCGACGTCGTGCGATCTCACGCGCGGTTCCTTCCGATTCGATGTAGCGGCGATACAGCG
This sequence comes from Myxococcales bacterium, assembly GCA_963578115.1. Lineage (GTDB taxonomy): Bacteria > Myxococcota_A > UBA9042 > CAUZBV01. The sequence continues at coordinate 2,184 of CAUZBV010000189.1, read as the reverse complement.
CGACGGCCTCGGCGCCCTTGCCCGCAATGTCGTCCAAGAACAACGCCAAGTTGAGAGGCGCTTCCGGCACAGTCGCATGGTTCTGTAACGAACGAAACACGGAGGCGGCTTCCTTGTACTCACCGCGACCGTATTGAATGCACGCCACATTGTGGCGAATTCTGGCATCATTCGGTGCATATTTCGCCGCCTCGCGCTCCCTGACGCCGGCTGTCGAAAACCGACGCGCCGCATGATCGCGTTCAGCCAAACTGTCGAGGGTCACGGCCATTAATCGACGCGCCATCGCATCTCTGGGTTTCTTGGACAGATGGCGTTTCAGGGCAGGAACCGCATCCCGTTCGTTGCCCAATCGATACCGCACGTATCCGATGAGCAGCTGAACATCGGCCAAGAACGACTCCACACCCCACCGATTGGCCGCCGAATGCCTTGTGATGCTCTTGAGTAGGTTGAGTGCCGTACCATACCCATGATCGGCAACCAAGTGCGCATACGCCAAAAGACTCACACGAATATGCTCGTATGCCGACCGTGTCTCCGACTTCATCCGCTGTAATTCAACCAATGCCGCCTGGGTTCGTTTGCGTCTGAGCAAATTCACCGCTCGGTCCAAACGCGCCATAGTGAGCGCATCGCCAACTTCAATCCCATGGACCCGTGCCTGTTGAAGCGCTGCGATGGCCGCATCGTATTCATGAAAATGCCCGTGCACGGCTCCTTGCACCAACCAACGAAGACCCACATCGGTCGCATTCACGGTCTTCCGGAGTGCGGTCTGCGCCAACTCATATTCCCGGTTTCGAACGTGTAAATAGGCAGAGATCAAGTGAAGATCGGACTGTTTGGATTGATGCTGGAGCGCACTACGGACCACGCGCTGTGCGGCAGCCAATTCACCCGAACGATCATGAAGTAGCGCCAAATTCCACGCGGCTTCCATCAAGCTGGGACGGATCTCCAGCGCGCGCCGAAGCTGTCGTTCTGCCCCCTTGGTGTCCCCAGCCCGAAGGAGCGAAACCGCACGCAGCGTCAAAGCCACAGGGAGCCAAGCGCGCACACGTTTTTCGCGCGCATTGAATGTTCGCGCCGTCTCCAAATCGGAAATGGCTTCATCAACATGCCCCATTTGATGGCGCACATAACCTCGCTCGGCATAGGCCGCCGCATTGCGCGGACTGAACGTGATCGCTCGATCCAACATCTCCAACGCGCGTGCATACTGCTTTCGGATGCGCGCCACGACCCCGTTCAATAAAAGCACTCGGCCATTTTTCGGAGCGCGATCCAGGGCGACCTTGGCATAGTCGGTCGCTTGGGCCAATCGCTGCTGGTGAATGGCAATTTCAGTCAAGACGACCGGAGGCCAGGGATCCTTGACGTCCAACGCCGAAGCACGTTCCAGGTGAGGAATCGCCTCCGAGCGCTTGTCTTGCTTGACCAGCGCCACACCCAGGTAATAGTGGCCGGACGCGCGCTTGGGTTGCAGCTCGACGCTTCGCTCGAAATACTGGACTGATCGTGCCCATTCCGACAGGGAAAAATGACTGCTCCCCAAGTTGAAATACACCAGCGCGATGTCGGTTCGTTTCGTCAACACGCGCTCGTAGATAGTGATCGCTGTCCGGTACTCCTTCTTACGGAAAAACACGTTGCCATAATTAACCCGCACCGGAATGTTGCCCGGTGCAATGGCCAGCACTTTCTCGAATGCAATGGACGCCTTGTCCAGTTCGTTTCGCTGTAGATGGCAATTGCCCACAAGCCCTCGAATACCTACGTCCTTGGGCCGCGCCTTCAGATACGCACGACCGTAACGCAACGCTTTGCCGTACCTCGCGGTTTGGTAAAAGTGTCGCGCGAGGATGAATTGCGCATCAAAGAGACCTCGTCGGTTCCGAAGCACCTCTTCAAGGAGTGAAACAGCGCGATTTTTTTTGCCCGTACGGTATAAGTGGAGGCCGAGCAAATGCTTGATTCGCCACGTCCTCTTGTCCTTCTTCTGCAGCGCCTCCAACATGGGAACCGCCTCGTTACTCCGCTCCAAGTGCAAAAGCACTTCCGCGTCGGCGACGATGGCTTTCAAGAATTTGGGAGAGCGTTTGCGCGCCGCGACGAGGAGTGTGTGTGCTCTCTCATACAGGGTCGTTGAACTCTTGTGAGCGCCCGTTTCGCGCTCTCGGT
>CAUZBV010000188.1:0-6918 GCA_963578115.1 Myxococcales bacterium | reverse complement strand
GGTCCACCCCACAGAGGTTGAAGGTGCCGTACCCCGCGCCAAAATCACATCCGGGCAGTCCCGACGCACGGTCCTGGTGCCATCCCGTAGTGACACTGGGCAACAGCTCGATGGCTCGACCTGGCGAAGCCCCCCGGAAGCCGCCAGCGCGGCCCGCTTGGATCAATCGGTTGGTGATGTCGCGATCGATGGGCGCCCACGACAGGGTCTGTTGGTGCTCCCAGCTGATGGCGAACAATTGCAGTCCCCACGCGTCCAAGTTGCTCTCAAAACGCAGGCTCTGGAAGGGGCTCCGAAACTCCGCCACCCAGCGATCGTCAAGCACCTGGGCACGCGCATCGAAGAGGCTGTCCCAGCTGCCGTCGTGCTCGTCTTCGTGATTGGTGATGGCATCCCCAGTCTGCGAAACCGGCGTCACGAGAAACGAATACCCGCGGCGCCCAGTGAATCCAGGATCCAAGGTCACAGCCACAAAGTCCCCGTTGGGCTCCGCATCACGGGGTGCCAGGGGTGCGTTCATCTTCTTGGGATCCACAAACACTTCCATGGCAACCCATAAGGCATCGGCAGTACGGGTGATCTTGGCGGTCGCCTTGAAGCGGTTGGGGATATCCGTTCGAGGCTCAAAGACCTTGAAGTCCGTCAAGGTCGCAGCCAACGTCCAAGCTTTCTCCTTCATGTGGCCATCGAGGGTGAGGGCGTCCTTCGTGGTGGGGATCTGAACCTGCGGTGGAACCGCGTACGCACTGGTGGCCATCCACAGCGCTCCGCATACTCCCAACACCCAACAACTTCGAACCATGCCACCTCTCCGGCGGAGCCAAAACCAACTCCTAGCCCGACCATAGACGAAGCATGGTCGCACGTCTATTGCCCACACGAGGTGATAATGGTACGCCCTGCGAGTGACCTTTACCCTCCTCGCTCTGCTCATCCTTTTCGTGGCCGCCATGGTGCAAGGGAGCATTGGATTCGGGTTCGGCCTGGTCAGCATGGGCCTCCTGCCCTGGCTGGTAGACGTTAAATTGGCCGTACCCATGGTGGCTCTCTTCGGCCTGTGCGTAAACGGCAGTTTGCTTCTTCATCTTCGTCAGCATGTGCGCGCCAAACGCTTCATGCCCTTGGTCCTGGGGGGATTTGTGGGACTCCCACTCGGCGTGCTCTTTTTGCATCGCGCCGAAAGCAATACGGTCAAACTGGTGTTGGGGATCGTCATCCTCTTCTATGTGGTGTGGTCGGTGCTCGATCGATCGCTCTCCCAACGCGAAGCGGGCCCGGGATGGGGCGCTCTCGCCGGTGCGGCGGGCGGTGCGTTGGGCGGAGCCTTCAACACGGGAGGCCCACCGGCGATCATGTATCTCGCCACCCAGACGTGGTCTCCGGAGTCCATCAAAGCCAATCTTCAGATCTATTTTTTCATCGGCTCCATCACCCAGCTCATTCTCTACGGGTTCTCCGGATTGCTCACCATAGACATTCTGATTCTTGACCTCAAATTGCTTCCCGCTGTCCTCATTGGGGTTTGGACGGGAGCCAAACTTTCAAGGCGGATCAACCGGGCGGTCTTCCAACGTTTTGTCCTGGCGGCACTTTTCATCCTGGGGATCCTCTTTGTGATTCCCTCTCAGGGCTGAGCTAACCAGCGAACTGCGGCACAAAATAAAATAACGTTTGTTCAGAAATCATTCTCTTGCTATAATCGCACCTGGCCAGATGAGAAGATTCCCCCTTGGAATCAATAAGTTACAGCTGCATCGAACGTTGTTATTAGTTGAAGTGAATGCGAATGTACGGAGGCCAAATGATCGGGTGTTTTGCTGCCATTAGAGTTCCCTTTCCCCTTGAAATGAGTCGTCCCCCATAGCTCTCCAGCGCTACCCCGAGGTGGTGGTGCATCGTCGGGGTGTGATCAAAGTCAGACAAGCTCGAGTTGAGGTGATGCGAAGCGGGGAGGCTTTATGTTGAGTTGGTGGTCCGAACGGGCGAAATCGAATGTTTATTGGACAGGATGGCTGTGCGCATGGGTCGTAATGGTTGGCCTGATTGTTGGTTGCGGAAGCAATAAGGATATTTCACCGGATGAACCATCGGGTGCTCAAAACCCAGGACCGGATCAGTCTGGGTTCGGCAACCCGGATAATCTCCCCCTCCCCAGTGACTACACCGACACCGAGTGCGTTTCCAACAAACGTTTCTTTGTGGAACAAGTCTGGACCCCCGTGTTGGCCACGCGCTGCATGAACTGTCACAGCAGCCTCGGACAGGCCAAACAGTCACGGCTCATTCTCCAAGACGCCTACCAGACGGGTTTTTTGGATCGAAACCTTGAGACCTTTGAGGAGGTCGCCAGCTACTCCAAGGATGGTCAACCCCTCGTGCTGCTCAAGCCCCTGGGCGAGGATGGTCACGGCGGGGGCATTGTGCTGAAAAAAGACAGCCCCGAACACAACGCGTTGGCGGTCATGGTGGAACGGCTGAAGAACCCCATCTTCTGCGATGACGTCATCGTGGAATCCCTGTTCAAGGACGTCGAACTCCTGGACAGCCTCGAGACCTTGCGAAAGGCGCGGGTGACATTGACCAGCACACTGCCGACTGAACACGAGATCGATCGAATCGACCTGGAAGGTCCCATTGCGTTGGAGAGCATTCTGGACGACATGATGACCGAGCCGGAGTTCTTTGTGTGGCTGAAAGAGGTCTATAACGACTTCTTCCGAACGGATGCCTATGCCAAGGGGACCGCCGCCATCGACCTACTCTCAGACAGTGACTTCCCCACCCGGCATTGGTTTGAGGATTGCGACACGACAGCCTACCCGATGTGCAACACCGGAAACTTCGCCGAGGTGGCCAAAGAGTTCACCAACTGGTCGGTCGCCCAAGATGCGCTGGAGCTGGTTGTGCATGTGGTTCGAAACGACAAACCCTTTACGGAGATCCTCACGGCCGACTACATGATGGTCAATCCCTACTCGGCCAGGGTGTTCGATGTTCACCAGGAAGTGTACTTTAACTCCCCCTTGGAGCACAGAGAGTTCCGACCCGCCAAGGTGTCGCTGGGTGGTGCAGACAGCGACGTTCCCTATCCCCACGCCGGGGTGTTGACGTCCGCTGCATGGCTCAACCGCTTTCCAACCACGGACACCAACGTGAATCGGCATCGCTCTCGCATGGTCTACAGCTTCTTTTTGGCCACGGATGTGCTCAAATTGGCCGAACGCAGCTTGGATCAATCTCAAATTACCGCCCACAACCCCACGATGAACGAATCCGCCTGCGCGGTCTGTCATGCCGTCGTGGATCCCATCGCGGGTGCGTTCCAAAACTGGAACAACAATGGCCGCTTCCGACCGCCGGATGAGGGATGGCATCAAGATATGAGACCGCCCGGTTTTGGCGCAGAGGTGATCCCTGCCCTGAAAGCGTCCGAAAGCCTTCAGTGGTTGGGTCAAAAACTGGTGGCCGATCGACGCTTCGTCACCTCGGTGGTTCACACGATGTTCGAAGGTGTCATGGGGCACTCAACACTCCAACCACCCTCGGATCCAAAGAGCCCCGATTACTCCGCGTCGTTGTCCACGTACCTGCAACAGGACGAGTACCTTAAGACCATCGAAGAAGCCTTCATGGAGGACAACTACAACCTCAAGACAGCCATCCGAAAGATCATCCTGAGCCCCTACTTCCGGGCCAAGAATTACAACGCCGAACAACCTCACGGCGGGGGCGCCGCGGAAGTCAGCGCATCCACCGTGGCCCTTAATCAAGTGGGAACGGGACGCTTGCTGACCCCGGAACGACTGAACCGACGGCTCGAAAATGTCATGGGATATGCCTGGTTGGATTCCGAAACCGAAGAGAGCGCGTTGCTCACCACGTATCGGTTGTTCTACGGAGGAATCGACTTCAAGAAGGACATGATTCGTGTGAACAGTATGAGCGGTATGATGGCCAACGTGGCCCAGCGCATGGCCAATGAGGTCGCGTGTCAGGCCGTCGCCTACGATTTCACCCTCCCCCCGGAGAGTCGGACCTTGTTCCCCTATGTGGAATGGGACTATGCCGCCACGGAGAAGCACGGATTCCACGTGCCCGAGATGGTGGAGTTCATCAAGACCAACATCGTGTATCTGCACAGTCGGCTCCTGGGCGAAACCCTGACCACCGATTCCGACGAGTTTGCACGGACCTATAGCCTCTTCATGGGCGTCATGGAGAAGGGCCAACAGCTCCTCGAAAATGAACTCACCACGGTGCAGATCCCCACGGCATGTCACGCCACCATGGACTTGGAGACAGGCGAAGAGTTGCCCATGGAGTTGCAGATGGTGAATGACCCGGACTACACGATCCGGGCCTGGATGGCCGTCACCGCCTATTTGTTGTCCGATTACCGATTCTTGTTCGAGTAGGAGAACCGACTATGAAACGACGAGATTTTTTGAAAACGACTGCCCTGGCCGGACTCGCTGTTGCGGCGCCCCTGCCCTTCTCCTCCATCGCACGCGCCGAAGAAGGGGGTTCCTACGAAGGCCCGCTTTGGATCACCATCAACGCCAGCGGGGGATGGGATCCCACCATGCTCTGCGATCCCAAGGGAGGGTCCGTCAACAGCTTTGATGCCAGTGAAATCCAGTCCGTGGGCCCCTTCCAGTGCCCGCCCATCGATTACGTGACGGGGTTCTTCAACAAGTACAAAGGCAAGCTCGTGGTGCTCAATGGTATCGACACGCAAACCAATTCGCACAGCCCGGGCATGCGCCACACATGGAGTGGTTCATTAACGCAAGGATACCCCACCATGGCGGCGCTCATTGCCGCGGCCTCGGCGCCCGAAGCCCCCATGGCCTTCATCAACGACGGCGGTTACGAAGAGACCGCCAACTTGATCACGGCCACCCGAGCCGACGACAGCAAATTGGATGTCCTGAAACGGATCGCTCACCCCAACTATGTCGACGCAGAGGGGGAGAGCTACTACCACGATGAGGAGATCGCCGACCGGATCCAGAAGGCCCGCATGGAGCGTCTTCAGGAACAACGAGGTTCCCAGAGCCTCCCACGCGTACGCCAATCCATGAACACGCTCTACACGGCCCGGTTGGGCCAGAAACAGTTGCGCAAGCTCACAAAACATTTGGATGGCAATGGAAAAGGAAGTCGACTCATTCGCCAATCCAGGCTGACGTTGGCCGCCTACCAGGCGGGGTTGTGTGTGGGCGCACACCTCAGCACCGGGGGCTTTGACACCCACAGTGATCACGACAACCAGCAATCCACGGCCATGAAGCGCCTCATCGAGGGTGTGGACTTCATCATGGACGATGCGGAAGAACGCGGGATTGCCGATCAAATCGTGATCGTCGTCAGCTCGGAGTTCTCCCGCACGCCCGGCTACAACAGCAACAACGGCAAGGACCACTGGCCCTACACCAGCATGTTCCTCATGGCGCCGGGCCGAATATCCGGTGGGAGCGTCATCGGTGCGACCGACGAGCTCCAAGGTCCCATGCGCATCAACCCCAACACCCTGGAGGTGGTCGGCGACGACGACATGGATGGCGTTCGACTGCAGCCGGGTCACATTCAGCACGCGCTGCGCAAGGTGGCGGGCATTGAAAATTCGAGTGTGAGCAAAGCGTTCCCCGTCAAGCCCGCCATCGGGTTGGAGCTCTTCCAGGACTAATCGGTGAGGGAGATTGTTGTGGGTTTGGCGCAGTGCATGCCGCCGCCGTCGCCGTCGTCGTCACTGCCATCGCAGCCCGACTGTTGGTGGTCATTTGCGCCCCAACACTGGACCGTTCCGTCTGCCAGCAACATGCAGGCATGAGCGGTGCCGGCCACCAGATCGATCGCCGGCACGTCATCGCCCCCATACGAAAACGTAAGATCGGAGGATAGCCCCAATAATTCATAGCACTCAACCACTCCCCTCACAGTAAGCACGCAAAGTCCACTCTGATCGCTCCCGCCCCCTTTGACCCAGGGCTCTAGAAGGACAACCTTAACCGCCTCGTCCATAAAATCTTCGAAAACGAAATAGCTCAGATGTTCCATGCCATTACCCCAACACCTCAAACCTTCCGTGACCAAGACAGCGCAAGTCCCGTTACCATACGCTGAAATTTGCAGCGCTCGGATCGCCCCCCCTCCGGAGCCGTCTAGATTCACAGGGTTGACCACGTCCCCCGTCGCACTGCCCAGTTGGTCAAAATCGTTGTTGCCCCAACAAAAGACCTGGTTATCGGCCTGCAAACCGCAAACGTGCTCAGCGCCCATGGTGAGGCTCACAAAGTGTCGGTCCGTTGGTGTTCCAGAAACTAGTTTGTGTGGGTCGCTCGGGCCCTCGCATAAAGCCAGACCACCCACTTGCAAAGCACAAACGTACTTTCCATTGGACACCAGCGTCTCAGGTTTCACTTGCGGCTTCTGGAGGAAGGGCGCAACCGTCTCCTCAGAAAACATCGCATCGTCATCCCAAAATCCCGAATTACAATTCACCTGCGATGACGTATCGACACACACGATGTCCGGCGTGACGATCAACGCGGATCCGGTGAGGTTATACCCCTCAGAGTCTCCGTCTCCCTCGCCCCAACACCGCATCTCGCCGTCCGCCCGCAATGCACAGGACACGTTGCCGGCGGCCGCGATGGTCCGAGCGCCCATGGGGCCCTCCAAACCGTCGACCAATCGGGGAGTTGTTTCGATTGGTTTTCCTTCAACCTCTTTCGGTGGAGTACCAACTTGGCCCCACTGGTTGTCGCCCCAACAATATCCCTTGCCCAGGTGGGTTGAGGCACAGGCGTGTGAATGCCCCGCCACGACGTTCATCACCACCTCGTCTTCGCTCAAGTCCACGGCCATCATGGCACTCAACGGAACCTCTTTCTTGGGAAGCTCACTGTAGAGATC
>CAUZBV010000187.1:0-6922 GCA_963578115.1 Myxococcales bacterium | reverse complement strand
TCAGGAGGTAAATGGCTTGGTCTTTGCCCACCCCATCCACGGAATGAACCGAGTCACCGGAGGCCAAGCGTTGCAACATGACGACTTGGCCAAACCAGAACTGAGCTCCTACGACCGCGGCTTGTTGGAGAATTTGTCGTTCCCGCGCTTCCAAGTTTTGAATTCGGGCGTGGGCGACGCCGGTCAGGGTGTTTGGAATGTCTAAATCGAAGAGAACGGTTTCGTCGATTTCCCAGCGATTACCGCCTTCGGTTGGGGCGATGGCGCCGGATTCGTGCAGATAGCGAACAATGGCTCGGACCGCATATGGATTGCCGCCGGCTTTTGGGATGACCCGCTCGGCGAGATCTTTCGGAATATTGTCCACACCCGTGAGAAGCAGTTTGAGCGTTTCGGCTGTTGCTGCACGGCTCATGGGCTTGAGTTCAATGGTGGGCAGGGATTGCCAGTCGGGCAATGTATTGCGCAGATCGGGTTGTCCCACGACCAAAATCATCACCGGTGAATTGCTGAGCCCTTCGGCCATCAAGTCGATCAGCGACAGCATGCGTCCACTGGCTTGATGCGCTTCGTCGATCACGAGAACCATCGGTTGGTTGTGCGCCACCTTGGCGATGAACCGTGTCAACGCTTGGGAAGCTCGAGGGATGAGGGTTTGTGCGTCGTCGTCGTTGGGCGAGAGATAGGGGCTTCCTTCGATCTTAAACCCGACCAAGAACGCGATGAGACATGCGATCTCGGTGATGTTGGTTTGGGTTTCACCGGAAAAGCGCTCTTGCACTTCATGGAGAAGGCGTTCCCCGGCCATCCACTCGTCGAGTTGGGGGGGGATCTTCATGAAGTTCCGAAGGAGCCAGCCCATGGACGCAAAGTGTCGTGTGGGCTCGTCGCGGCAAAATGCCTCTGCCCAGATCAGATCGGGGTCGATCTTTGGGGCTTCTTCGCGAAATCGATTAAGGAATGTGCTTTTGCCCAACCCCCGGTCACCCAAGACCAGCACGAGGCTGCTGCCCCAGTTTTTAACGACTTCTTGAAGCAGTTGTTTTGCGCGCAAGAGTTCTTTGTCGCGACCGATCAGCAGATCAATCTTGTGCCGAGGGGGAGACCATGGAAATCGCGAAGAATCACTGTGTTCGGGAAGCACCGGTGCGGTGGCACGCATGGTCTCCAATACGCGTTCTTCCACAAAGTCAAAGGGATCGGCGTTGGCACCTCCCCGTTTGGCCCAGGACGTCTCAGGCAGTAGGCACAGGCATTCTTCGCAAAATTCAAACGCTGTGATGTTGCTGTGGCCACATTGTGGGCAACGCATCTTGGCTTCCTCCAATGGAGTGGGGACACCTTACCCACCGTTGGTCGAAATGCAAGCAGGAAGGAGACCAAGGACAGAAACAGACAAAGCCGTTGCCCACGAAACGTTTCTTGAACGGTTTATTATGTCTTAGGGAGTGCCGGCTTCGGCAGGGTTTGTTCGGTCCGTTGGTTTTGCTGGGTTTCGCTCCAAGGGCAAGTGGATCCCATGGCGCAAGAATTCCACGTTGGGGTGGGCGGCGATGTCCACCTTGGGTTGACCATCCTCGGTGACGATAGGGTATGACGCCTTGGTGCGTACACTATCGGGGAGAGCGGCGTGAACCTGCATGAACTGGCGCCAGCCGTAGGGCAATTCACTGGGCGTCCGTTGCAACAACTCCATTTGTTCGAAATGTTCCTCAAGCAGACGGATACTCTGCGTCGACAAGAGCGCCTTGAATGCGTCGACGTCCTCGCCCTTGGCCGTGTCGAGCAATTGCTGATTGAGCCGAAGGGCCACGGGATCGGTGGGACCGGAGATAGCCACTTGGGATTCGGTTTCCACTCGGTTGCAGGCCACGCATGCGATGACAGGGACAACACACAGGATGACAAGCCCTTTCATGGAAGTCGGTAGACCTGTTTCGTGTTGGCCCCAGTGACTTGGGCCAATGTCTCCAATGAGATCCCTCGTAGCGATGCCACAAATTCGGCTGTGTGGACGAGGAACGAGGGTTCATTGCGTTTTCCGCGGTGTGGAGCCGGGGCCAGGTACGGGCAATCGGTTTCAATCAGTAACTTGTCCGACGGAGTCATCGTTGCGACAGCCGGGATTTCCCCTGCGTTCTTGAACGTGACAATGCCCGGGATAGAGAGCCAGCACCCCAACGCCAAGAATTGTTCCGCGTGAACTTGTTGACCGGTAAAGCAATGAATGATTGTTCGCACGTTACTGATGTCCTCTTGCTCCAAGATCTCGATACAGTCTTCGAAGGCATTTCGAACGTGAATAACGAGCGCTTTGTCCAACGACTTGGCGAGTCCAATGAATCGACGAAATACAGTCTTCTGTACGTCCCGAGGGCTCAGATCGTAATGATAATCGAGTCCTGTTTCTCCAATCCCAACCACGCTCTTCCGGTTGGCCAATGTTGAAATGGCCTCAAACACGTCGTCAGAGCAATCGGCCGCGTTGTGAGGATGAATTCCCACCGTGGCAAATACATTATCGGTCGATTCTGCGAGGCTGACCGCACGTTGGGCGTACGCCACGCTGTCGTCGCTGCCGATGGTCACCATGGTCGTTACGCCGGCCGACACCGCACGTGCCATCACGTCGGTGAGCTCGTCGCCCCAGATTTCTTCATCGAGATGGCAGTGGGAATCGATCAATGGGGTTTTATTGAGCAACGCCATGGCTCTTTCCGTGTTGTATGTGTCGGCGAAGTGACAAGAGCAAGTGCTCCATGGCTAGGCGCGCATTGGTGTTCCCCAGGAGCGCTTCTTCGGACTCGTCGATCAATTGAAGGGATTGGAGACCACTGGCTACGGGCATTGAAGGGAGCGTTCGTGACCCTTCCGAAAACGAACATTGACGGTTCGATCCGGTGGCTGCGCGGATGACCACATCCCGGAACGCCAATCGAAGGATGTTCAACACGGGTGGAATTTGGGCCCGATCACTTGCCAATTCTTGAGCACTATTCATCAATTGCTGTGGGGACATGGTGGCGCTTTCCTGAAGGAAGCCAAGCCAATGATCCCGAAGTGCGATGCGTTCAGGATCGATGAATTCTTCCGCGTGTCCGATGGAACCCCAACTCAAGGCGGCCGATTCGGCGGCCTGTTGTGGATCGGTACCATGTGTTTTGACGAGCCATTGCGCGACCAGTGTTTCATTCAACGAGCTACACCGAACCTGCTGGCACCGACTCCGTATGGTCGCGAGCACAGAGTGCGGCTTGGCAGAGATCAACAGGAAGGCATTGCGTTGAGGGGGTTCTTCCAACGTCTTCAATAAGGCGTTTGCTGCGGCTTCATGAAGACGATCAGCCTGATGAATTAGAGTGATCCGCCATTGTCCCGCCACCGGTTTGAATCGGAGGCTCTTGTGCATTTGTCGAATGGTGTCGATCTTGATGAATTGACCGTCGGGTTCAACGACATTCAAATCCGGATGGCGCTCGTCCAGGAGAAGCCTGCATGAACGGCATTGACCGCATGCATCAGGGCCCACAGACGGGTTCTCACAGTTGAGGAGCTGTGCGAAAGCCATGGCCAGAAGTTTTTTGCCGACGCCTACGGGTCCGCGAAACAAATAGGCATGAGATACTCGAGCCTTCACGTAGCTGGTACGGAGACCCGAGATGACGGATTCGTGGCCGACGATCGATGCGAAGGACATGGCCGAACCATAGCGAAGTGTAGCCATTTCGCAAAGGGGCAATGTGTGCAATGAGTATGGACAGGACACTGCTCTGGAAGAGAGCAGGCCGAGATGGCTTACGTAACTTGGATGGGCTTTGGCCGGTCCTCGCATGAGCACAATATCGGGGGGCTGTCGTCACATTGAGTGGAGATTCTGGTACACTTTCGGCAAGGTACGGGTGTGCAACGGAGCGATTGAACGACGGATGACACGGACACTCTACGATCTCGCGCCCTGGATGGAAGCGATGACAGAATGGGTTATGGCGGCCTATCCGAACGAGGGATGTGGTTTGCTCGTTGAGCGACAAAGCACGTTGGAAGTGGTGTGTTGTGAAAACATGCAAGACGAACTGCATCAGCTGGATCCAACGCAGTATCCTCGTACGGCACAGACAGCATACCACGTGGACCCACGCGTCTTGTGTGACGTGGAAGACAGTGGCGGGCACGTGCGGGTGATTTTTCACTCGCATCCGGATCGTGGTGCGTACTTTAGTGACGAAGATTCTTTGAGTGCGTTGGGGGGAGATGTGGACGGCCTACCGATCCTACCGGGGGTGGACTACTTGGTTCTTTCCGCTCGCCACGACGGCGTGGATGACCGAAAATTGTTTCATTGGGAGTCCGAAGAACGCGTTTATGAGGAGGTCACTTAACCATGTCGAGTGGTGATCGAAAACGAGGGAGTGGCGATGGTATGTCCGCCCCGCAGGCCACGGGGCTCACGGTCAATGATATTATGGGCAACCCAGGCCTGCTCAAGCTCGAGTTGCTTCTCCGGGGACTCCGGGTGCAACCCCAATTGCTTGCAAACCTGATTAAGACCCGAGGTCCGTCTGCTTTTGCGACCGCATTTGAGCTGGACTTAATGCTTCCAGAGGGGACGGGCGCAACGGTGCCCGTGGATCCCAAGTTCACTAGTGTGTCGCCCTATCATCTCGTGAAGAGAGGCGATGCAATGGATTCGTCCTACGACATTGAATGTGACGATGTAAGCGTACCTGTCACATTGATACCGCCTCCGCTTTTTTATTCGCGGACCACGGAAAGCGGCATTCCAATGGGTCGCTTTGCAACATTGCACGGGAGCTATTTGGCTCTGAGTCCAATCAGCGAGTGCCAATTCTTGGGTTCCAGTGACCAATGTCAGTTTTGCAGTTTGGACGGCACACTACCGGGTATGGGGCCACGCATGCCGGTCTATGAACTGGTGGATGCGGTCAAGGCGGCGCAAGAAGAGCGGGCCATCCAAATGATTTACCTTTCGGTTGGGTATATCGAAGGTTCGGACAGCGGTGTCGCCGCATTGGAGCCCTATGTGAGGGCGTTGAAGAAATCGTTCAATGTGTTGGTGGCGGTGGATGCGTTGCCCCCCAGCGAGGATCGCTGGATTGATCGTACCTACGCAATGGGTGTGGATTCGGTGAGCTACAACCTGGAGATCTTTGATCCGGACGCATTTGAGCGAATTTGTCCGGGCCCCGCACGTCACATTGGCCGTCAGCGATTTTTGGATGCCTTGAGTTATGCGACCACGGTGTTTAATCCGGGGGCGGTGATTTGCCACTTGGTTGTCGGCATGGAGCCTGTGGAGTCGACCTTGGCGGGCATCGACGAGCTCGTCCGTCGTCAGGTTGTTCCCGTGTTGCCCACCTACCGTCCATTCAAGGGTATTGACCTGCGCAGTACAGCCGATTCGCAAATCGTCGAATTTACGACCGAGTCGCTCAGCAGTGTGTATGCACACTTGTATCAGCGTCTGCGTGAGAACCAGATCCCCATGGGATGGGTGCGGGACATTAGCGTGGTGACGACGCCGATGGAGGGTCGGTTTTTCGTGGGGCAACAGACCCGGTTGGTGGGGATAATGGAGCGATTGTTCAACGATCCACATCGCAAACCGCATCCCCGCCTGGTGGACTTACGGCGCACCTTGCGTGTGCAAGAAACGGAGTCATGAGGGATCGGAAGATACCGAATCTGCAGACAGGTTCGGAACCGGCGAGGGAGACGGAATTTGTATGACCACACAACCCTTTGAACGGTATTCGGGCACAGACGATTACATCGTCAGCGAAGACTTAAAACAGGCGGTTAACATGAGTATCGTCTTGGCTCGTCCTCTGTTGATCAAGGGCGAACCGGGCACCGGCAAGACCATGTTGGCACGGAGCATCGCGCAAGCACTGGAGTTGCCCATCTTGGAATGGAGCATTAAGTCCACCACAAGAGCGCAAGATGGTCTGTATGTGTATGACACCGTGCAACGTCTTTACGACAGTCGATTCAACGACAAAGACGTGGGGGACATTTCCCAATACATTCGGTTCGGTCCCTTGGGGCGTGCCTTTGATGAAGCGGCACAACACGTCTTATTGATCGATGAGATCGACAAAGCCGATCTCGAATTTCCCAACGATCTATTGGCCGAGATCGACCAGATGACATTCACGGTCTCGGAAACCGGACGAGTCGTTGTGGCCAAGGTGCGTCCGATTGTCATTATCACCTCCAATTCGGAGAAAGAACTTCCGGATGCATTTCTTCGTCGGTGTATCTTTCATTACATCGAATTCCCCGAAACCTCGCTGATGGAACAAATCGTTCGGGTTCACTTTCCGGATCTCGAAGACCGGCTACTGGCCCAAGCCTTGGTGCGTTTCTATCGGATTCGTGAAGTGGATGGGCTGCGAAAACGACCTTCGACCAGTGAGCTGCTCGATTGGATTCAGGTGCTTCGTGCGGCGGGCGTTGCCATCGAACGTCTGGACAGCGAACTGCCTTTCCTCGGTGCGTTGCTCAAGAATGAAAAGGATCAACAGCAGGTGGGGCGATGGGTCACCGGTAACGAACCCAAGCGCTTCAACGGCTGATGTTTAGCGAACTCTTTGTCGGGCTGCGTGCCCATCAAGTTGGCGTCACACTCCACGAGTGGTTGACCCTGATGGAGGCGTTGGAACGTGGGTTGATCGCCCCGGATCTGACCAGCTTCTATTACGGCGCGCGGGCAATCTTGGTGAAGCGCGAAGCGGATTTCGATCGTTTTGACGAGGTGTTTCTTGCGCTCTATCGAGGGATAGAGACTGGAGAAGAAGTGCTTGAGGGGGTGTTGGACTGGCTCGATGATCCCAAACGACTTCGGTACCTGTCTGCGGAGGAAATGGCGGCGTTGGAGGGGTTGGATTTGGATCGTCTCCGC